>QHOQ01000004.1 GCA_003219355.1 Verrucomicrobiota bacterium | reverse complement strand
TTTTTGCAGATCAACGCCAATCACTAATCCGCCGCTGTGTCCGCACAATCGGCAGACCCGGCGCAAAAAATCCTGCGCGATCGGCGGCTCGAGATTCCCAATGGTGGAACCGGGAAAATAAACCGCGACATGATCGGGCTTGCGCGAAGAGCGCGGCAATTGCAGAGGTTGCAGGTAATCGGCGCAGACCGGTAGAATTTCGAGTGTCGGCATCTCACGTTGCAGCGCGGCAGCGGAATCCATCAGGCGCTGTTTGGAAATATCGACTGGCACATAAGCGATCGGATTTTCGAGGTGGTCAAGGAGCATGCGGGTTTTGATCCCTGCGCCCGTGCCGAAGCCGACAATCTCCGCATTCTCGCCGATGGAAGCTGCCATTTCCGCGCCATGCACGCGCAAGATCGTCGCCTCAGTGCGGGTAATATAATATTCGGGCAGCTCGCAAATTTGTTGGAACAAGTCGGAGCCGCGCTCGTCGTAGAAAAATTTCGAGGGCAAGGTTTTCGGCGAGCTGAAAAGGCTCTCGATAACTTCGGCGAGAAAATCGGACGCGGCCGG
This sequence comes from Verrucomicrobiota bacterium, assembly GCA_003219355.1. Classification (GTDB taxonomy): domain Bacteria; phylum Verrucomicrobiota; class Verrucomicrobiia; order Chthoniobacterales; family UBA10450; genus Udaeobacter. The sequence continues at coordinate 2,620 of QHOQ01000004.1, read as the reverse complement.
CTCGAGGTCGAGCACCGCCACGCCACTGGCGTGACGGTTCATTCGAGGTCGCGTGCCAGTCGAATTCCGGTGAATTGCCAGCGTTTTTCGGGTTGGAAAAAATTCCGATAGGTCGCGCGGATATGTAACTGCGAAGTTGCGCAGGAGCCGCCGCGCAAGACGTATTGGTTGCACATGAATTTGCCGTTGTACTCACCGAGCGCACCGGCCGCGGCGCGGTAGCCCGGATAGGGCGAGTAAGAGCTGCGTGTCCATTCCCAGACATCGCCAAACATTTGTGACAGCCCAGCCGATTCCCTAGCGGGCGCGGGATGAAACCGTTCCGATTCGACAAAAGTGCCTTCGATCGTCTCGCCTTGCGCGACGCGCTCCCATTCGAATTCCGTCGGTAACCGAGCACCGGAAAAATTCGCGAACGCGTCGGCCTCGAAATAACTCACGTGTGTGACCGGCTCGTTTTCATCGATCGGGCGGAAACCGGAAAGAGTGAAATGCCACCATGCACCATCTCGTTTTTCCCAATAGAGTGGTGCCTCCCAACGTTGCTCGTTTACTGTCATCCAGCCGAGCGAAAGCCAGAATTCAGGTCGCTGATATCCGCCGGCTTCGATGAATCGCAAATATTCGCCGCAGGTAACCAAACGCGAGCCGAGAGAAAATTTCGGGACGAGTGCGCGATGTCGCGGTCCTTCATTGTCGTAGGAAAAATCGCGACCATCATGACCGATGGTTGCAATCGTTTCCTCGAAATCGGCAAACGTCGCCGGGGGAGGCGGTTCACTTTTTTCCTGGGCGCGTTTTCGAAAAATCGGATGCAACGGATTTTGCGCGAAAACATGCTTGATATCGGTAACGAGCAATTCCTGATGTTGCTGTTCGTGATGAATGCCGAGTGTGATGATTGGTGCAACTTCGTCCAGTAATTCCTCCGAAGCGGAAGCGAGAAGATCTTCAATCTGCCGATCAACGCCTTCGCGGTAGCGGAACGATTCCGCCACCGTTGGCCGGGAGATCAAACCGCGCAGATCACGCCGATGCATCGTGCCGGCGGCGTTGTAATAGGAATTAAACAGAAATGCATACTCCGGGATCGCCGGCACGTATCCGGTCACAAATTTCTTGAGTACAAATGTCTCAAAAAACCAAGTCGTATGCGCGAGATGCCATTTCGTCGGGCTAACGTCGGGCATCGATTGCACGACGCAGTCTTCCGCCTCCAGATCGCGCGTCAGCAGCTTCGAAAAGTCGCGCACGTCCCGAAAACGCGCGCACAGTGACTCTGCGCCTGATATTGCCCGCGCGGGCTTCTCCCCGATCGCCGGCATGTCTCAGGTCTCGTCGGCCTCGTGTTCTTCCCGACGCGCCTCCAGCATTCGATCGTGCGCGGCCTCTTCCAAACCGTCGGTGACCAATGATTGTCCGAGCGTCTCATCGTCCTCATCAAAACCCGGGCGCGGAGCGCGGTGTCCGGGCGATTCGGGAACAATCTCATGCTCATCCTCGGAAACTTCTAGTCCGCCACCGACCTCCTCCGGCGCGCCGGCCTGCGGAATTCCCATCAACTCGCGGCGAGCCTGTTCCCAATCCGCATCGGTAAAATCATCGGGATCGCGTTCATCGATCAAGGCGATCTCACGGGCGCGACGCTCGATCATCTCGGGAGACGGCACGCCGACGCCATCGCCATGCACGGAAATTTTTCCGAAGCCCGATTGTGAGTTTTCATTCATATACATAAATGAACCGGATTCTAGTAAACGATTGTGCGCACGAGGGGATTTGTCGAGGAATCAATTCGCATGCAGGAAAATAGGCCGGTCAGGATAATGTGCCAATGATTCCGCTGCGGGACGAAATTTTTATTCGCGAGAACGGCGAACAGGTCGCGTTCAGCGAATACGGCGATACGCGTGGAGAGCCGGTCATGTTTTGTCACGGCTGGCCGAGCTCGCGCTTGATGGCGCAATTTACCCATGACGCCGCCCGCGAGTTGGGGGTGCGAATTATTTCGCCGGACCGGCCAGGAATTGCCGATTCAAGTTTCGTGACCGGGCGCAAATTGCTCGATTGGGCGCCGCTTGTTTCTGAGCTGGCGAATTTCTTGAAACTGGAAAAATTTCGCGTGCTTGGTATCTCCGGCGGCGCGCCTTACGCGTACACCCTGGCTTGGGCAATGCCGGAGCGCGTCCGCGTCGTTGCGGTGGTGAGTGGCGCACCCAACATTGCCGAACTGAGCGATCACAGCGGACTGCTGGCGCTCTATCGATGGTTGATGTTTGCCGACCAAAGATTCCCAGCTCCTCTCTGTCGCCTCGGATTTCGACTGGCGCGGCCGCTTCTTTCATTGCGGCCTCCGCGGCGCAGTCGCTCCTGGCTCTTGAAATTGCTCCAACCATGCGATGCCGATTCGCTGCGCGACGAATTAGCCTTTGAAGCTTGTTTCGAGAGTCAACGCCGCGCTTGGAAAGCGTCTGCCGAAGGCGTGCTGGCGGATGCACAACTGTTTGCTCAACCGTGGGGATTTTCGCTGAATGAATTGCAAGTGCCGGTTCGCTTGTGGCACGGGGATTCCGATCGAAGCTTTTCCCTTGGGGTGGCGAAAGAAATGGCGGAGAAAATT
>QHOQ01000092.1 GCA_003219355.1 Verrucomicrobiota bacterium | reverse complement strand
TTCAATCTCGCGCCGGTCAGACAGGGTTCAGCAACTTAATACATTTCCACCGGCGAGCGTTTGGCATCGTCGGGACTGCGTTGCTTCGCGCGCTCTTCGCCAAGGACAGCGATGCGCAGCTCCCAGATTTCACTGTCGATCTTGCGAAAGGCTGCTTCTGAAAATTCATCGGGTGGCCTTAGCTTTTTCTTGAAGCGCGAGACATTATGCAGTGCGCGATCGATTTGATCGCGCGGCGACGTGCTGAGAATTCGATGCACATTCTCGATTTCTGGAATGCGATGGCAGATCATGGCCAGATCATTTCCCGCCGCGAGCGCGAGGCGAATTGTTTCTTCAAGGCCGTACTCATTCAGGATCGCGCCCATGTCGAGATCATCAGTCATAATCAAGCCGTCGAAGCCCATCTCATCGCGCAGCAAGCCTGTCACAACACGATGCGATAATGTAGCGGGCATCCGTTTCGGCTCGAAACATGGATACCAGCCGTGGCAAGTCATCATGCTGTCGATCTTGTCGTCGCCGAAGTAGGGGCGATTGAGGTCAATCGCCCTCGGTCGGCTCAGTGAACCGTCCCTACCTACAAATTGCCGAAAGACGGCGAGCTCTTCGCCATCCAATTGCTCGCGTGTGCGAGAAATCGTCGGCAATTCATGATGCGCATCCACGGTTGCCGCCGAATAACCGGGAAAATGTTTGCCGCAGCTTGCGATCCCCTGCCCTTCCATAGCTTGGTTGAACGCACCGGCGTTTCGAACAACTTGCTCGACCGTTTTCCCATAACATCGGCCACGCAGTGAATTATCCGCGTTGTCATCGAACGAAATGTCGAGCACTGGACAAAGATCGAGATTGAAGCCGAAAAGCCGGAGCAATCTTCCGGTGATATCGCCATGTCTTTGGATAAGATGGACATCGTCCTTGTCGCGCAATTGCTGCGCGTTCGGTGGCTCGTTTCCGATTAAGCGCAATCGCGACACGCGGCCACCTTCCTGGTCGATAGTGATAATCGGCTCGACTTCGCTGAGGCTGCGCAAGTCATCTATCAGTTTGCGCAGTTGCGGCGCGCTCTCGATGTTGCGAGCGAAAAGAATGAAGCCACCGGGCTGGATTCGCCGAAACAATTTCTCCGCTGCTGCATCAAGGCGTGCTCCGGGAACACCCGTTAGAATCAATTGACCAAGCGAATCACTCTTCATACTTTCGGAACTTAGATGTCGATCTTGCCCGGAGAAAATAAAAAACGTCCTCTCGTCACGTTTTGTTGGTAATGAAAATTGGCATCTACGGCGGAGCATTCGATCCGGTTCATCACGGGCATTTGATTCTCGCTCGCGAGGCGCGCGAAATGCTCGGGTTGGAAAAGATAATCTTTGTTCCAGCGGCAGTTTCGCCGTTTAAAGAGTCACCAGCTGCGAGCGCAAAGTTGCGATTGTCGATGTTGCAAGCTGCGATCGAAGGCGAAAATGCATTCGTGTTGGACGATTGCGAATTACGGCGCCCGCCTCCTTCGTACACGCTTGATACTGTCGAAGAAATTCGCAGGCGCGAAGTTGACTCGGAAATCTACTACCTCATCGGCGAAGACAACGTGCCCACGCTTGCGAAATGGCATCGCTTCACGGAATTGGAAAAAATCGTCCGTTTTGTTGTTTTTGATCGCACAAACACGGGAACGAAACATGATTATCCGTCAGTGCATCGCAGGATCGACATCTCCGCTACGGAGATCAGAAAGAGAGTTGCGGCCGGCCAATCGATTCGCTATTTCGTACCGAGAGCGGTCGCAGAAATCATTGGCCGCCAAAAACTTTACCAGGAGCAAGTGAAATAACCGCAGAACATTTAGCCAAAACTTGCGCGGAACTCGCCTCGAACAAAAAGGCGGAAGAGATTGTCGTCTTGGATTTGCGGGCGATCTCGACGTTTACCGATTTCTTCGTGATTTGCTCAGCTACGTCCGAGCCGCAACTCAAAGCGATCGCGAATGAAATCCAAACGCGACTAAAAGAGGATCATGCGATTCGACCCGTGGCGATTGACGGATTTCCTGGCAGCCAATGGCTCGTGCTCGATTATCTGCAAGTAGTCATCCACGTTTTCCATCGTGACAAACGCGCCTTTTACAGCTTGGAGGATCTTTGGGGCGATGCGCCGCTGCTTCAGTGGGAAACGATCGCCACTGCTCCCTGATGTCGATGGAGAGCCGTTCCTATTAAACCTGTGATTACTGACTTAGGCGCTCGCCGCAGCGTCGGGCCTACCTCACTTCGGGGACGCAGCGGGTGGCGAGCTTGCGCCAGCTCCTGAAGGTTTCACGTCCATCAGTTCCACGTCAAAGATCAAAGTCGAATTAGGTGAGATGTCGGGACCCACAGCGCGCTCCCCGTAGGCGAGGTTCGGCGGAATGAATAACTGGTATTTCGATCCCGCTTTCATCAATTGGAGCGCTTCCGTCCATCCTTTGATCACGCCATTGACCGGAAATGTCGCAGGTTCTCCACGTTTGTAGGAGCTGTCGAACTCTCTCCCATTGATGAGCGTCCCGCGATAATTGACAGTTACAGTATCACTAGCTTTTGGCTGGGCACCTGTTCCCTCCTTGACGACCTTGTATTGCAGACCGCTGGCCGTCGTTTTTACGCCTTCTTTCTTTTTGTTTTCCTCGAGAAACTTTGTGCCTTCCGACGCGTTCTTGTCTCCCTCTGCCTTCTGTTTTTGTTCCATATCTTTTTCAAACGCCGTCATGGTCTCCTTGATCTGATCGGGAGTAAGTTGAGGTTTACCTGCGATCGCGTCCTTTATTCCGGCGACGAGCGCGTCGGGATTGATCGGTACGTTTTGTCTGCCGAGATTAAATCCGATATTAAGACCCAGGCTGTAACTGACCTTGTCCTTTTGATCTTTAAACGGTGACGATTTCTCTTGCCCGAATAGCGGGAACACGAGCGAAAATACGGCCAGAATAAGAATGAGACGTTTCATAAGATGGAATTCTCCAGCGGGCTAACGTTAAATCGAGCGCCGCAGGAAGGGGCACGCTAATGGATAAACCTTACTCGTCAAGAAAACAGCGCTGCCGACAAGACTTTCGAGCTCGATTTCTTGCTGGCGTTGCCTTTCTCGCCTGCCTTGCCATTGGGCCACTGACGGTTCACGCGATCACTCTCTTGCAGAGTGATGCTCTTAAGATCGGGAAGAAGATCTGGCAAAACGAATGTAATGGAACCGTCGCTGGTCTTACCTCATGGAATGAGGGAGAAAACTTCGCTTCACTCGGCATCGGTCATTTCATCTGGTATCCCAAGGGCCAGCGTGGTCCGTTCGAGGAAAGTTTTCCGAAGCTTGTAAGCTTTATCTCGAATAGCGGCGTAAAATTGCCAACATTGCTTTTAAGAATCGACGAGACCCCCTGTCCGTGGAATTCTCGTGCCGAGTTTCTGCATGCCGAGCACACGCAGGAGATGAACCAATTGCGCCGATTTCTTGCTGACACTGTCAATGTACAGGCGGAATTCCTGATTGCGCGGTTACAGAACGCCCTTCCGAAGATGCTGGCGGAGGCGGTGCCTTCCGAGCGTGCGCACGTACAGCGCCAATTCGAGCGTGTCGCGGAAACGCCACAAGGCTGTTACGCGCTCGCCGATTATGTGAACTTCAAGGGTGAAGGAGTCTTGCACACTGAGCGTTATCGAGATCAGGGGTGGGGCTTACTTCAGGTTCTTGAAGGCATGAATCGGACGAAGGGCGGCGAGACGGCTGTCGAAGAATTCTCCCGCTCGGCAAGAGACGTCTTGATTCGGCGTGTCCGAAACGCCCCTGCCCAGCGGCATGAATCACAATGGTTATCTGGTTGGATTCAACGCGTAAAGAGTTACAGTCGCGATTAATTTTTATGCCGCCAACGTTCCTGAGATATTTCTGTACGCTGTTGGCAGCCACGCTAACATACTCTGCCGGCAGCCAGATACGTCCTGAGCCGACGACGCCACAACCTTTGCGCAAAGCTTCCCAACTCATTCAGAGGCAAGAGCCGATCAAGATCAATCACTCCTTAATGACACAAGCCACGCCTGATTCGGTGCATGTTGTGATCTCTCTTCCCAAGCAGCGCGCCTATCTCATGGTTGGCGAGCAAATCGTCATCGACAGCCCTATATCGTCTGGCAAGCGCGGGCACACTTCACCCACGGGACATTTACCCGTGCTCGAAAAAGATCCTAATCATCACTCCAGTCTTTATGGTGACTTCATAGACAGTTCCGGCCGTATCGTCCGCGCCGGTGTGAGCGCGCGAATTGATTCGGCTCCAAGCGGAACCCACTTTGTGGGCGCGACCATGAAATGGTTCATGCGACTAACGGGCGACGGTGTAGGCATGCACATCGGAATTCTGCCAGGATATCCCGCCTCGCACGGTTGTATTCGAATGCCACGCGATGGAGCGAAGTTATTTTACGATCTAGTAAAGGTCGGTACGCCTGTTGACGTGGGTGACTACTGACTCGATCTCGACATTAATTTCTTGCGGAGAAGATCGAAAGCGGCTTGCGCGGCAAGCTCCTTGAAGGTTTCACGATCACTCGGGAAGAAAAGCTTTTTCGCAATTATTTCATTTTCCGGTGACGCGAGCGCGACATAAACCGTGCCGACTGGTTTTTCTGAGGAGCCGCCGCCTGGTCCTGCTATTCCGGTGGTTGAAAGAGCATATGTCGATCTTGCGCGCATTCGCGCACCTTCTGCCAACGCACGTCCGACTGGTTCACTCACCGCCCCGTATCGTTCGATCAATTTGAGATCTACATCGAGCGCGTCCATTTTGGCCTGATTCGAATAGACGACGTACCCCCCGAGAAGAACTCTGGAAGCACCCGGCACATTCGTAATTCGGTTCGCGAGCAACCCGCCCGTGCAAGACTCCGCCAATGAAAGCGTTTCTCTTCTTTTCGTAAGAAGTTCCACAATTACCTCTTCCAGAGTCGCTTCGCTCATGGAGTAAATAGAGTCTCCGAGCGTCGCTCTGATAATTTTGTCCGCCTGCTCAAGCATGTTGGATTTGCCGATGATTCGGACATCGACATCTCCGGGACGTGAGCAATAACCAAGTTCCACTCCGGAAATTGCTGAAATCCTCTCGCCGATTGCCTCTTCAACCAGCGATTCACCGATCCCGGTAATACGGTAAATGCGGCACTCAAGCGAATTCGAAGGTGGAACAATCGAATGCAAGATCGGCATCACAGATCGCTCGAAGATTGGTTGAAGCTCACGCGGTGGTCCGGGAAGCAAGAAAAGATGAGGTGACCGGAAGTGAGGATTTAGATTGGCGCGCAGGTAAAGGCCGGGTGCCGTGCCGCTTCTATTTGGTAACACTTCCGCTCCGGCTGGCACGAAAGCCTGGCGCTCGACCCGCGCAGTAAATTGGATACCCCGTGTCGCAAATCTTTCCAAGATGGCGGACATCACTTCGGGATCGCGGATCAATTTTAGCCCGAGCAATTCCGCTGCCGCCTCCCGGGTGATATCGTCAGTGGTGGGACCGAGTCCACCAGTCACAAAGAGAATCTCTGCGCGCGGAAATATTTCCGCGAGAGTCTCCCGAATTGCGACGCCATCGGACACCGTCCTCCGTTCCTCGATACGCAACCCAAGCGGAAAAATCTGACGCGCGATAAAAGCAAGATGCGCATCCTGGACATCGCCGAGCAAAAGCTCCGTACCGGTATTGAGCACGATCGCGTGCATACATCGACAATAGGAGCTCGAACGCTCAACGTCGAACCTGTAGCAATCGCCCGGCGACGTGACGCTGATTGCCTCTTCGCGAAAAGACGATCTGCGCCCGGGCCACGCTTCGCGCAGCTAACTAAGCCGCGGTCTTGTCCTGTTTCTTGCGAATTAGCGGTAGCTTTCTGCCTTCGACGACGGCGCGATTGATCGTCACCTCGGCGATGTCTTCGCGACTCGGCACATCGTACATGATGTCCAGCATGATTCGTTCAAGCATTGAGCGCAACGCACGCGCGCCTGTTCCTTTCGTGACCGCTTGCGCCGCGAGGGCCCGCAGCGCGTCTTTTGTCACCGTCAGCCGCACACCTTCCATCGAGAAGAGCTTTGTGTACTGTTTAACCATTGCATTCTTCGTCTCGGTCAAGATCGCGACCATCTCTTCCTCCGTCAGCGCATCGAGGCAGCTTACAACTGGCAACCGACCGATGAATTCCGGAATCATTCCAAAAGCGAGCAAGTCTTCCGGTTCGACATGGCGAATGGCTTCCTTTCGTAACGCTTCTTCCACCTCAAGGGTCGGGCTTCCAAAGCCCATTACTTTCTGGCCAATGCGTTTTTGAATAATTTTATCGAGCCCGATGAAAGCACCGCCGCAAATGAAGAGGATCTTCTCCGTGTTGACCTGAATATACTCCTGATGCGGATGTTTGCGGCCGCCTTGTGGGGGAACGTTGCAGGTGCTTCCTTCTAAAATTTTCAAAAGTGCTTGCTGAACGCCTTCACCAGAGACGTCGCGCGTGATGCTAACGTTGTCGGTCTTGCGACCAATCTTGTCGATCTCATCAATATAAACGATGCCGATCTCTGCTCGTTTCACGTCGTAATCCGCATTCTGCAAGAGGCGTAGTATGATGTTCTCGACATCCTCCCCAACGTAGCCCGCCTCGGTAAGTGTGGTCGCGTCCGCTATGCAAAATGGCACATCCAGAATTTTCGCCAGCGTCTTGGCCAGCAAGGTCTTTCCCGAACCGGTTGGACCAATCAGCAAAATATTGCTCTTCTCAATATCAACGTCGGCCAACGGATCGAGTTGAAATGCCGAGGGCGAATCGGTTGATGCCGGGGTCTGCAAAACGCGCTTAAAATGATTATGCACCGCCACTGAAAGCGTTTTCTTCGCGATCTCCTGCCCAACAACATACTGATCGAGCGACCGCCGAATCTCCGCCGGTTTCGGGACACGGATGTTGGAAGACTGGCGCTTCGCATCCTCATTGAGCTCTTTGTCAAGGATGCTTTTGCAAACGTTAATGCAACTGTCACAGATATAGACGCCCGGCCCCGCGATTAACTTGCGCACTTCGGCATGGCTCTTGCCACAAAACGAGCACATCGTGAGGTTGGAAGCGCGAGCCATATTTGTTTTAAAAAGGGAGTTCTTATCCCCCGGCTTTGCGCGGTAAAGCAGCCTCGGCAACGGCCACCGAGCGGTCCCCGGAGGGCGGCGTCGCGCCATCAAGCAGCTTCACTTCCTTGCGAGACTTAATCACTTCGTCAACGAGACCATACGCCTTTGCCTCTGCCGCCGACATATAATAATCGCGGTCAGAGTCCAGTCGCACCTGCTCCTGGGATTTACCGGTATGTTGGGCAATGATGCTGATGAGGCGCTTTTTTAGCTTAAACATGTAATCCACCTGGCGCTCAACGTCGCTCGCCGCGCCTTGCGCACCACCGGAAACCTGATGGATCATAATATCGGAATTGGGAAGAGCGAAGCGCTTCCCCTTCGTGCCGGCACAAAGCAAAACCGCAGCCATGCTTGCGGCCATGCCGAGGCAATAGGTCGTCACATCGCACGTAAGAAACTGCATCGTGTCGTAAACGGCGAGGCCAGCCGTTACCGATCCACCCGGCGAGTTGATGTAAATATTGATGTCCTTCTTTGAGTCCTCCATTTGCAGAAAGAGCAACTGCGCGATGACCAAGTTAGCGATGTGATCGTCCATCGGAGTGCCGATAAAAACAATGCGGTCCTTGAGCAGCCGCGAGTAAATGTCGTAGCTGCGCTCACCTCGCCCGGTCTGCTCTACTACCATCGGAATCAGTACCGATTGCGACAAATTTTCATTGGATACACTCATGATTTTTCTTCCACAATAGCGCGTTCTTACGGGTCCTCGACGCTAACATTTGCCTTTAGGAAATCAAGAGTTTTACCGAGCAAGAGCTGTTCTGCTAGGGTATTGAGGCCATCGTGTTCCTGCAGTTCCTTGCGCATTTTGTCTACGGAAATGTCGTAGCGCGCGGCCTCTTCGCGAATGCGCGCATCGATCTCTTGACGAGAGACTTTGATTTTTTCGCGCTCGGCGATGCGGCTCAGAATAAAATTCGTTTTCAATCGGTGCGCGGCGAGAGAGCCTGCCCCTTCCACCAGTTCCTTCTCTTTGCCTTTCAGCATGTCGTCAGGAACACCGCGCTCCCGGTTGCGATGCACTAGCTCGTTCAAAGCCCGCCGCGTTTCATTTTTCAAAAGCGGAGGCGGTAAATCAAAAGCGGTATGCTCGTGGAGAAACTTGACGATTTGCGATTCCTTGGCTCGCTCTACCTCGTGTTCTTTCTCGTGCTCGATATCGTGTTCGACCATCTGGCGGAGGTCCGCGACTGTTTTTCCAGGCACAAGCCTGGCTGCAAACGCATCGTCGATCGACGGCAAGACCTTTTGTTTGATTTCATTTAAAGTCACGGCGTAGTCGGCCTTCTTTCCGACGAGCTCCGCCACCGGAAACTCCGCCGGAAACTCAACCTGTACGCTACGGGTCTCACCTCGCTGCATGCCGATGATCTGGTCGCAAAATCGCGGTAAAAAATTCTCTGGCGCAAGCTGGAGCCAAAACTTTTTACCGCCATGCACGTTTTTGCTCGCGTTCGGCGCAATTTCCCGAATTGGTCGCGCTTCGATCGCGCCTTCAAAGTCGATCACCGCAAAATCTTCCATTTCCAGTCCGCGTTCTGGAACATCGACAAAATCGGCCGATTGCTCGCGTAAACGTTCCAGCGCATGCTCGACATCGTTCTCCGCGACCTTTGTCGAAGGTAACTGGACCGGAATATTTTTATATTCAGGCAACTCAAACTCGGGCGCGGTCACCACCGTCGCGCGAAAGCGCATCGATTTATCTTCTCCGAATTGAACGTCCTCCACATTCGTTAATGAGACCACGCGCAATTGTTTCTGCTCAATTGCGTCGTAATAACTTTTTGAGACGAGCTTCTTCGTCAGTTCATCATGTATTTCCTTGCGAAACCGTTTTTCGATTACCGAACGCGGCGCTTTACCGGGCCGGTAACCCGGAATCTTGGCAAACCGCACAAAACTGTTCGCAATCGCATCCCATTCCTTTGACACTTCCTCCGGGGGCAGTTCAATTTGCAGGCTCGAAACGGAACCCGGCTGCTCTTCCACCTCAACCTTCATGAGAATCAGTCTAGCCGCGCTCGGTTCGTGCCGCAAAACCTGGACGGCCAACACTGTAGGGACGCCGCGCTGCGGCGTCCGGTCAGCGCAGCGCGCCGACCCTACCAAGTGACACGCTCGCCGTTTACGTAAACAGAACTCGTTTGCGAAAAGCCAAACCAGTACGCCAGCTCGCGATAATCTTCGCAATCGAAGATCGAGAAATTGGCGAGTTTGCCAGGCTCGATGGAACCAATCTTATCGCCGCGGCCAAGGCTGTACGCAGCGTTAATTGTCGATGCGGTCATCGCTTCAGCCGGTGACATCCTCATTTGCGTGCAAGCCACTGAAAGCATCATTGGCATGGACGGGCTTGGGGATGACCCAGGATTAAAATCCGTCGCAATCACAACTGCGAGCCCTGTTTCGATCATTTCACGGGTACGCGGATAACATGTCGATCCAAGAGAGTACACAGATCCTGGAAGCAAAACCGGCTGGACGCCCCCAGCTTTCATCGCTGCGATCCCCTGCTCCTCAGTCTTTTCCAAATGATCCGCAGTTGTTGCATTCAATTCCCCAGCCAATTTTGCACCTCCGGAATTGCTGAGTTGATCGGCATGAATCCGCAGTTTCAATCCAAGCTTTTTCGCCGCGGTCGAAATTTCTCTCGATCGCTCGATATCAAAATAACCCTCCTCACAAAATACGTCGCAAAACTCCGCCAATTTTTCCTTCGCGACTCGTGGTAGCATTTCGTTAATCACCAGATCGACATATCGCTGCGGTGATTGTCGATCTTCGTGCGGAATGGCGTGCGCGCCCAAGAACGTTGGAACAAATTCAAGCGGCGTTTCGTCCTTCAACCGCCGAATCACGCGCAAGATCTTCAATTCATCATCAACCGTCAGCCCGTAGCCGGATTTCGCTTCGACCGTTGTTGTTCCGCATTTCAAAAACCAACTCGCATGCTTTTTGGCTTGCTCCAAAAGATCGATATCGTTCGCCGCGCGCGTCTTCTCCACCGTTGACCAAATACCGCCGCCAGCCTTTGCGATTTGCGCGTAAGTTTCGCCCCGAGCACGGCGTTCGAAATCATCCAGCCGGTTTCCTGCGAAAACCAAGTGCGTATGCGCATCGACAAATCCCGGAAGAACAACGCGCCCACTCGCATCAACAATCTCTGCGTCGCGCGATTTCTTCTCGATCTCATTGCTCGGCCCGATCATGTCGATCGTGCCGTCGCGGATCAGCATTCCGCCATTGCGAATGATCCCGAGCTCGGACATCTCAGCGCCGACGCGCGGACGCTTTGGACCGGCCAGCGTGACCAATTGCGATGCGTGAAGAACGGCTAGGGACTTCACGAGTTGTTTAGTTTGCCGTCGACAACTTGAATGATCTTTTTGAACTGCGCTTCGGAATCCGCGCTGATCTTGCGAAGTTTTTCGAGCAGCACGGAACTGAATTTTTCATCCTTCAGGGTGGCCAGATTGATCCGAACATTCATTGACGCCCCTTCAACACAGGCGCGCACTGCTAGAAGGCCGACGCCAACGTCGGAAATCGAAGCCGGGTTTCCGTTTTCAGCCATCTCCGCCAGGAGCGGATAGGACTTGGCAGCCGTCTCCATCACACGCAATGGAATCTCCGCCGCATATTTATTTGCGGATTGGATCGCTGCTGTGCGCGCGGCTTTTTCTTCCGCCGAGTCCTTCGGTAAAGCAAATGCTGTCATCACCTTGTTGAAAGCGGCTGTGTCTTCATCGACCAGAAACAGCAATTGATCCTTCAATTGTTGTGCTTTGACTGCCCAATCACTGAAATATTTCACTTTGTCATCCCAGCCACGTTTCCCGGCTGAGAGGTTGGCCACCATTCCGCCCAGGGACGCGCCCAAAGCGCCCATCAACGCTGCCACGGAACCGCCTCCTGGCGCGGGCGAATCGCTCAACGTTTGATTGCAGAACTCGCGCAGTTTCACCTTCAAAAGCGATTTTTTGGAATCGGATTCGATCTTGTATTCAATTACTTTTTCTTTCGGGTCGAAAGGCTTCAACTCACTCAATCCCATCGACCCAACCGCAATGTCGATCAGCTCTTCCTCGGCAGCGCCCTCAGAGCATTTCTGTTTGCGGAGAAAATATTTCCCTGCATTCACCAAACATTTTTTCGGAACCATGCCGACAATTTCCGATCCGGTTGCGCGCAGGCCTCGTTTGCTTGCTGCTTCGGCGCAGGCATCGAACGCAGCATGCAAGGGAGTCTCGTCAATATTCGTTAGGTTCATGGAGACTTGGGCGATTCCGTATTCCTCCACATACCACCCGATGGCCTTCACATGTTTCAACATTCCGGGAATGCGGACGGGGTCGCCATTTTCATCTAGCACCGGTCTTCCGGACGGCGTGCCATCTTCTGTCTTGATCCTGCCGTTTTCTCTCACATCGAAAGCGACGGAGGTCGCTCGCCGCACCGATTTTGTGTTCAGGTTCACATTGTAAGCGACGAGAAAATCGCGGACCCCAATCACAGTCCCGCCGGATTTCTCGTTGAAAACAGACGGGCCGAAATTCGGTNNNCGAAAAAACCTTCGTATTCTCCCCCACGAATAACCGAGAGATTTGAACGGGACTGATCTTTCGCCGCTCTTTCATACAGGTAGACTGGTATCTTCAATTCGTCGCCAACTCGCCTTCCCAATTGCTTCGCGCAGGCGATCGCTTCTTCCCAACTAACGTTGCTGACCGGAACAAATGGGCACACATCGGTTGCGCCCATGCGGGGATGCGCACCTTTATGTTTGCGCATGTCGATCAACTCCGCTGCCTTTTTGATCGCGCGAAACGCGGCTTCCACAGCCGCATCAGGATTCCCGACAAAAGTTACAACCGTGCGATTGGTGCTCGCGCCGGGATCGACATCGAGCAGCGAAACGCCCTCCGCCGATTCAATCGCACCAGTGATCTGTCGAATGACATTCAGGTCGCGACCCTCGGAGAAGTTCGGCACGCATTCGATGAGTTTTTGCATAATGTCGCAGCCGGTTTTGTATCTTCCGCTTAATCTCGTGCTCGCGGCTCCATCGGGATGTCAATGTTGCGCTCAGCGGCAAATTCGATCGCCCGCGAATAACCGGCATCGGCGTGGCGGACGATTCCCATCCCTGGGTCGCTGGTAAGAACGCGCTCAAGCCGGTGCTTGGAGTTTTCGCTTCCATCGGCGACGACAACCATGCCGGCGTGCTGCGAATAGCCAATTCCCACACCACCGCCGTTGTGGATCGATACCCAGGATGCGCCGGCGGCCGTGTTGATCAGCGCGTTGAGCAATGCCCAGTCGGCGATCGCGTCGCTGCCGTCGAGCATACCTTCCGTTTCGCGATTGGGCGACGCGACCGAACCGGTATCAAGATGGTCGCGTCCGATGACAATCGGCGCTTTGATTTCACCACGTTTCACTAGCTCATTCATCGCCACGCCGAATTCGGCGCGCTCTCCATAGCCGAGCCAGCAAATACGCGCTGGCAATCCTTGAAATTGAATCCGTTCTTTCGCGAGCTTCATCCAGCGGGCCAGAGTTTGATTTTTGGGAAATAATTCGAGCGCGAGCCGATCGGTCCGCGCGATATCTTCGGGATCACCACTCAACGCAACCCAGCGAAATGGTCCCCTGCCCTCGCAGAAAAGCGGGCGAATGTATTCAGGAACGAAGCCCGGAATATCGAATGCGTTATCAACGCCGGCCTTTTTCGCCTGAGCGCGAATGTTGTTTCCGTAATCGAACGCGATTGCGCCTTTTTTTTGCAACGCGAGCATGGCTGCGACGTGAACAGCCATCGAATGCATCGATTTGTGGATGTAATCCTCGGGACTTTTTGCGCGCAAAGCGATCGCCTCTTCGAGTGACATGCCGTGCGGCACGTAGCCGTTCAATGCGTCGTGTGCGCTGGTTTGATCCGTGAGCACATCCGGAACGACGCCGCGTTTAACGACTTCCGGTAGTACGTCGGCGCAGTTCCCAACCAGTCCGACTGAAATCGATTGTCGATCTTTACGCGCATGCTCAATCAGCTCGAGCGCCTCATCGAGCGACCAGGCGATCGTGTCGCAGTAGCCACTCTTCAATCTTTTCTCGATCCGCGCGGGATCGACTTCGACGCCTAGAAATAGTGCGCCATTCATCGTGGCAGCGAGTGGTTGTGCGCCGCCCATCCCACCAAGCCCGCCGGTCAGAACAAATTTTCCTTCCAGTGACCCGCCGAAATGCTTGCGGCCAGCCGCGGCGAATGTTTCGAACGTTCCTTGAACAATCCCTTGGCTGCCGATATAAATCCACGAGCCAGCAGTCATTTGTCCGTACATCGTGAGACCCAGGCGTTCGAGCCGATTGAATTCCGTGTAGTTCGACCAATTACCGACGAGATTAGAATTTGCAATCAGAACACGTGGAGCCTCGTCATGTGTGCGAAATTTTCCCACTGGTTTTCCCGACTGCACCAGCAATGTCTGGTCATTTTCGAGTTCGCGCAGGGAGCGGATGATCGCCTCGAAAGCTTCCCAGCTTCTTGCAGCGCGTCCTGTCCCGCCGTAAACAACGAGCCGGTCGGGATCTTCGGCCACGTCCGGATCGAGGTTGTTCATGAGCATCCGCATGGCCGCTTCCTGATGCCAGCCTTTGCAACTCCGATCGTTGCCACGCGGCGCGTGGATGATTCGTTTACCGCTCATAATTTTTCGTAGCCGCTATCGAAGTCCCCCCGGCGAATCGCTTCAGCAACCCGCGCAATGTCGCCGGAGAGCGAACGATCCTCTGTGAGGGGCTGCGCGATTTTCCTGAGAGCAGTGAAAGCTCGCTCCACACCAATACCGGCTTTAAGCGGACGCCGATACTCCAAGCCTTCGGCACTAGCAAGCAACTCGATCGCCAGCAAATTTTCCGCAAGATCGACAATGGCGCGGAATTTCAAAGCACCTGTCATTCCCATCGAAACGTGATCTTCTTTTCCGCCAGAGGTAGGCACATTATCGATGCTCGATGGATGGGCGAGCACTTTTGCTTCGTTAAGCAAGGCGGCCGCGGCAACATGCGCGATCATAAAACCGGACTGCATACCCGGCCGCCGAGCGAGAAATGCGGGCAGGCCTTCATTCATGTCTGGGTTCACCAGACGCTCGATCCTGCGTTCACTAATGCTCATGAGATCGGTCAACGCGATCGCAGCATAATCCATCGCGAGAGCAAGCGGTGCGCCGTGGAAATTCCCGCCCGAAATGACGTCGCCGCTTTCGGAAAAGACGAGCGGATTATCTGTGGCCGAAGCCGATTCAACAAAGAGCACGTCCTCACAATGTAACAGCGCGCCGCGAACCGCGCCGTGCACTTGCGGCATGCAGCGCAGGCTGTACGCATCCTGAATTCGCAGATCATCTTCGACGTGCGATTCCCGAATCTCGCTCGCCTCCAAGATCGACAAAAGATGCTTAGCCACCGCCTTTTGTCCGGGGTGCGGTCGCGCTTCTTGCAAACGCAAATCGAAAGCGGCGGGAGTTCCCTTGAGAGCTTCGAGACTCATCGCGCCGGCAGTATCCGCGACGCGCGTGAGCCGCTTGGCGCGAAGAAGCGCGAGCCCGCCCACCGCGTGCATCGCTTGCGTACCATTGAGCAGCGCGAGCCCTTCTTTTGCCTCCAGATGCTGAGGCTCGAGCCCGGCACGACGAAGAGCTTCGCGGCTTTCCACTCGTTCGCCTCCGAAAGACGCCTCGCCTTCCCCGATTAGACTCAGAGCGAGATGAGCAAGTGGTGCGAGATCGCCGCTGGCCCCGACCGAACCTTTTTCTGGAATCACCGGGCAAACATGATGGTTCAGTAGTTCGCAAAGCATCTCGATGATTTCGAGGCGAATTCCGCTGAAGCCGAGAGCAAGTACATTCGCGCGCAGCAACATCATCGCGCGCACCTCCGGTTCGGAAAGTGGATTGCCAATTCCGCAAGCGTGGCTGCGAACGAGGTTGAGCTGGAGCTCGGCCAATTCGGAGCGCGGTATCCGAACATCCGACAGCTTGCCAAAACCAGTGCTGACGCCGTAAACGGCCGCCCCGCGCGCGATAATTTTTTCGATGACTTTACGCGAAGCAAGAACGCGAGGGCGTGCGGACGAGGAGACTTTCACGGGCGTGTCCCCGACCGCCACTGTGGCAATCTCCGCAAGGGTCAACTGTTGGCCGCGCAATTCCACCCGTACATCTTAATTAGAACTCAACGAAATGGAAGAAGGCTAAAGAGCGGGATCAACTGGCACAGATTGCATCGGCATAGTCCGTGCGGTCCGAATCAATGACAGCACGCAAAACTTTTCCGTGCGTCTCGTCGTGTGATCACGAAGTGAAGAAATCCCTTACTGATATCGGCGCGATTCGACAAAACGCAATGCAAAGGAAAAAAGGCCAGGTCGCGAGGACCTGACCTTTTTGGCAAAAGTATCGCCAACAGATGGTTCGGATGCCGGCTATTTGGCGTAACCAGTCGTGCCAGCACCGGTGGTCACTGCCTCCTTGTGTTGAGCACAAGCCCCCAGACCCAAAGCCGTAGCCAATAAGGCCACAATCATGATCGTTTTCATAAATTTCACTCTATCTTCGCCTCCTTTCCGAGCAGGTTGCTGTCATGTTCTAGGCGGGGAAGTTCGCGGGCGCAATGCTTTTTCTCCATTTTCCGCGTGTCTCAGCTGCGAACGTTATTCCTCTATTATTACGTGTGTCCCTTCATCGATGAGCGTAAATAACTCTGCGACATCAGCGTTTCGCATTCGCACGCAGCCGTGGCTGTCCGGGATGCCGATTTTGTCCTCATTTTTTGTCCCATGAATATAGATAAAACGTTCGCGCGTATTGGCGTTGTGTTCCTCTAAACCGTCGAGCCATAAAATTCGCGACATAACCCAATCCTCGGTCGGAGGAAGCGGATCGCCCGGCTTGAGGGCTACGCGAGCTTGGAAAACGGTGTCGCTCGGCATTTCACCTCCGATTTTTTCTGCCACGCGGAACCGTCCGGTCGGGGTTTTCATGCTTCCTTCGTCGGTTCCGATTCCGAATCGAGAAGTCGAAACGGGATACGTGCGGATCGGTGTTTCGCCGTCCTTTAACGTGAGACGCTGATCGCGAATCGAGATGTGGATGTTTGTCCGCGAAGTTTGCATCAAATCAGGTCGGCGATAGAATCCGGCTGTTGATGAAAGGTTATCACATTGCGATTGTCGGCGCGACTGGCGCGGTTGGCATCGAACTCCTGCGTGTGCTCGAACGGCGAAGTTTTCCAGTGGAGAGCTTGCGTGCGATCGGTTCGGTGCGGTCTGCCGGAAAATCAGTTCGATTTCGTGATGATTCAATCCCGGTGGAAGAACTCACCGATAGTTCATTCGACAAGATTGACATCGCCTTTTTCAGCGCCGGCGGCGAAGTTTCGCGAAAATATGTTCCGATTGCCTGCCAGGCGGATGCAATTGCAATCGACAACTCGTCGGTTTTTCGAATGGAACCGCACGTGCCGCTGGTGATCCCAGAAATCAATCCCGAGGATGTGCGCAGTCATCGCGGTCTCATCGCCAATCCAAATTGCACAACTGCGATCGCGCTGATGGCGCTCTATCCGTTGCACCGCATCTTCGGGGTTCACCGTGTTTTTGCCGCAAGTTATCAGGCAGTCTCTGGCAGCGGTGCGCGGGCAATCGACGAATTAAGACAGCAAGTCAAAGCGCAAGATCGACAATGGAGCGGGCGGGGGCCCGGCGGCATAGACGGGAAGCCCGAAGGGCCGACGAGCGGGAAGCGAGTCGATCAAGCTACGTCGCAGATTTATCCGCATCCGATCGCGTTTAACGTTCTGCCGCACGTCGATTCGTTTCTCGATAGTGGCTACACAAAAGAGGAAATGAAGATGCAAAATGAAGGCCGCAAAATCATGCATTTGCCGGAGTTCCGGGCTTCGGTCACATGCGTACGCGTACCTGTTTACCGCGCTCATTCGGTAGCGATCAGCGCGGAATTTGAGCGACCTATTTCAGTGGAAAGAGCGCGAGAAGTTTTGGCGAGAGCGCCGGGAATCGAGCTGGTCGATGAACCGCAGAACAATCGTTACCCGATGCCGCTGACCGTCGCTGGAAAAGAC
>QHOQ01000003.1 GCA_003219355.1 Verrucomicrobiota bacterium | reverse complement strand
ACGTCGCGGTTGGCCAGAAGAATTCCAATGTCGCCCGGGCGCTTGCGGTTCTCGAAAAAGAAGACGCCATGCCGTACACAACGATCATCTCCGCGCCCGCATCCGATTCGGCCACCAATCAGTATCTCGCGCCCTTTGCCGGTGCGGCCATGGGCGAATGGTTCATGGATAATGGCATGGATGCGCTCATCATTTTCGATGACTTATCGAAACACGCAGTCGCGTATCGTCAGGTCTCACTCGTGCTGAAACGGCCTTCCGGACGCGAAGCTTACCCGGGCGATGTGTTTTATTTGCACTCGCGATTACTCGAAAGAAGTGCGCGCGTCGCGGAAGAATTTGGTGGTGGTTCGCTTACGGCGCTTCCGATCATTGAGACGCAAGCAGGCGACGTGTCCGCCTATATTCCCACCAACGTCATTTCCATCACTGACGGACAAATTTATCTCGAGACGGATTTGTTTTATCAGGGCATTCGGCCAGCGATCTCGGTCGGGCTCTCGGTCAGTCGTGTCGGTTCCGCCGCTCAGATCAAAGCGATCAAACAAGTCGCTGGCAAGGTGAAGCTCGATCTCGCACAGTTTCGCGAGCTCGCAGCGTTTGCACAATTCGGCTCGGACCTCGACGCGGCAACAAAGGCACGGCTCGATCGTGGTCAACGCATCGTCGAGCTGTTTAAGCAGAAGCAATACAACCCGATCCCAGTGGAGGAACAAGTCGCCGTGATGTGGGCGATGCAGAATGGCTATGTCGATCCTGTGCCAGTGGAGCGGGTGAAGGAATTTCAAACGAAACTTCAGGATTACCTGCAAACCCGCAAAGAGAGCCTGCTTGCTTCAATTCGCGATAAGAAACAGCTAGATGAGGACCTGGAGTCGCAATTGAAGACAGCACTCGAGGAATTCAAAGCAACCTGGCGATGATTGCGTGAACGGCTTCAGAAATTGGTAAAATGGCAAACACCCAGGATATACGGCGCCGAATCAAATCGATCCGCAATACATCGCAAATCACGAAAGCGATGCAAATGGTGGCGGCATCCAAAATGCGCAAAGCGCAGCAGCATGCGCTTGCCGGGCGTCCTTATGCCACGCTGATGAACAAAGTGCTCGTCTCGCTGCAAAAACGGACAGATCCGAGACTGCATCCACTCCTCAACGTTCGTCCACTTAAAAAAGAGCTCGTCCTGATCATTAGCACGGACAAGGGGCTCGCCGGTGCGCTAAACACGAATCTTTTTCGTGAGGTTGGGAATTTTGATTTGGCGAAAACCGTTTATGTGGTCACTGGAAAAAAAGCACGACAGTTTATTGCGCGCACGAAACGCGAATTGCTGGCCGATTTCGACCTGAAGGATGCGCCGGCATTTGTCGAAACCAAGCCGATCGCAAAATTTTGCACGGAAAAATTCCTAAGTCGTGAAGTGGATAAGGTGACGGTTCTATACACGCAATTCATTAACACGATCAATCAACGCCCGGTTGCCCGAACCTTGCTTCCGATCAGTAGTTTTGATCTCCCGCAAAAGCACGAAGAATCGGAAGCAAACCAGGCTGCCGATCCACTGGTTGGCTACGTCTTCGAACCCAATGCCGAGACGGTTCTCGACGTGATGCTGCCCTATTATCTTCAGTTTCAAGTTTTTCAAATGATCCTTGACGCGCGCGCGTCGGAGCACAGTGCACGTATGGTGGCGATGAAAAACGCCACCGACAATGCTAACGAATTCATCAAGGATCTCACTCTTGAATACAACAAGATGCGTCAGGCCAGTATCACCACTGAATTGCTTGAAATCGCCACCGCACAAAAGGCGCTGGGCTCGTAATTAGTTTTATGAATAAAGGAAACATCGTTCAAGTCATCGGCCCCGTTGTGGACGTCGAATTTCCGGATGGGAAAGGACTGCCCGGCATTTATAACGCGCTCGAAATCGAATACGAAGTCAACGGCAATCCAACCAAGCTCACGCTCGAAGTGCAACAGCACTTGGGGGAAAACTGGGTCCGTTCCATCGCTATGTCGTCGACGGAAGGTCTCAAGCGCGGGATGGGTGTGACCGATACCGGCGGACCCATCACGGTGCCGGTAGGCGAGGGGGTGCTCGGCCGCCTATTCAATGTGACGGGGGAGCCCGTTGACAATCGCGGTCCTGTAAAATTCGAAAAGCGTTATCCGATCCATCGCAAAGCGCCCGATCTCACCGAACAGGATACGAAGGTGCAAATCCTCGAAACAGGAATCAAGGTCATCGATCTTGTTTGTCCCTTTTCCAAAGGCGGAAAAGTCGGAGCGTTCGGCGGCGCCGGTGTAGGCAAAACGGTTATCATCCAGGAACTGATCAATAACATCGCAATGAAACACGGCGGCGTTTCAATGTTTGCCGGAGTGGGCGAACGGAGCCGCGAAGGCAACGATCTCTACAAGGAAATGAGCGAAGCTGGCGTCATTGATCAAAAGGATTTGTCGAAGTCGAAAGTGGGAATGGTCTTCGGTCAGATGAACGAACCGCCTGGCGCCCGCTTGCGCGTCGGGTTGTCCGCGCTGGCAATGACGGAATTTTTCCGTGACGAACGCAATCAGGATGTTCTTCTTTTCATCGACAACATCTTTCGCTTTTCCCAAGCGGGCTCAGAGGTTTCCGCGCTGCTTGGTCGCACTCCGTCCGCTGTCGGTTATCAACCGACGCTTGCCGCCGAGATGGGCGATTTGCAGGAACGAATTACCTCAACGAACAAAGGATCGATTACTTCGTTCCAAGCGGTTTACGTTCCGGCAGACGATCTCACCGATCCTGCGCCGGCGAACACGTTCGCGCACTTGGATTCAACGATCGTTCTCGAACGCTCGATTGCCGAGCTCGGAATTTATCCGGCCGTCGATCCACTGGCATCGACATCGAAATCGCTCGCGCCGGAAGTTGTCGGAGAAGAGCATTACAACGTGGCCCGTGGCGTGCAACGCGTCTTGCAGCGTTACAAAGATTTGCAAGATATCATCGCCATTCTCGGCATGGACGAGTTAAGCCCCGACGACAAACTTACTGTTTATCGCGCGCGAAAAATTCAGCGTTTCCTCAGCCAACCGTTTCACGTGGCGGAAGTCTTCACCGGCCACAAAGGGCAGTACGTCTCGATCGCGGATACGGTCCGCGGTTTCAAGGAAATTCTCGATGGCAAACATGACGATGTGCCTGAACAAAATTTCTACATGAAGGGCAGCATCGATATGATCAAAGGATAACATGGCCACACTCAAGCTCGAGATCGTTACGCCCGAAGAGAAAATCTATTCCGAGGATATAAACATGGTCACCTTGCCTGGATCGGAAGGTGAGTTCGGAGTTTACCCGAGACATGTCCCGCTCCTAACCACACTGAAGCCAGGCGAATTACGCGTCGTAAAAGACGGACGCGAGGCATCAATGGCCATTGGTGAAGGCTTCGTCGAGATCAAAGCCGATGCAGTTTCGGTTTTGACCGACATGGCCCTCGAATCTGAGAAGATCGACATCGCGGCGGCCGAAGCTGCCGTCGAGCGCGCAAAGGCCGCCATGAAGGAAGATCACACCGCCGAAGAGGTTGCAGCCATCCAAGCATCGCTGCAAAAAGCGCTCGCCCAGCTCCACGTCAAGCGTCGTCGGCATTCGTAACACAGGCGTCCCCGCCTGTCATCAGGCGCAATGCAAAATCCAGACGTTCTTGGGATCATTGCCGGAAACGGCGTTTATCCCCGGCTGCTCGCTGA
>QHOQ01000002.1:3721-3928 GCA_003219355.1 Verrucomicrobiota bacterium | reverse complement strand
GAAAAATCGTATGGCAGCGGCACCGCGTTGCCACTTCGGCAAAGAATGAGTAACGCGCTTCGCGGGCTGCAACTTCGATCGACATCTTTTTTTTCTTTGCCAGCGCGGCGACATTGACCGAGCCGAGCTCAAAATCGAGATGCGCCTGCCCTACAATTGTTTTGTTGTATGTCGCCACAAGTTTTCCGACAAAACGCGCATCGGCGT
>QHOQ01000002.1:0-3699 GCA_003219355.1 Verrucomicrobiota bacterium | reverse complement strand
AATGGCAGACGATCAGTTTCTTGTAACCAAGATCGACGAGCGCATCCAGCAGCGTGACGGAGTCGCGCCCGCCGGAGACCCCTATGAGATAGCGCGCGCCGGGCGGGAACCTGCGCAACAAATTTGTCTTTGTTTGAATCCAATTCACGGCGGAGCTGCATCCAACGTTCAAAGGTTAACGATGAACGATCACCGGCATTTAGACAAAATGAGAAGTCGGCGGCGTCTTCACCATAAAAGAAGGGTCCCATATTATGAACAACGAACATGAATCTACATACACGCTCCTGGTTCGCTCGGAAGAGAAGGGCCGGGACGTGCTGGAAACTGCGGTTTACTTGATGTGCATCCTGAGCGCGGTCATCGCGATCTGGCAATTTGTGGCGCAATCAAGCCAGCTTTCTGTCGGTGGCCTGGCATCGCGGACACATCCCGCTGTTCATATCTCGCAGCACGCTATGGAACCGCATCCGGATGCGTAATCTTGAAAAAACAACTCCGCAACATGCCTGGTTCTCTCACCCTAAAGAGGGAGCGGGGAGCAACTCCAAAGGGGGATTACAAAATCCCGCAAACGCGCAAACATAGGTGATTTGACAATGAATGAACGTTCATTCATCTTCCTAACCTTATGTCACTACCCCAGATAGAATCGAGCCCCGATCGACGCACCCAGATTCTCGACGCGGCTCTGGTCTGCTTCGCCAAGCGAGGCTTCCACCAGGCCAGCATGCACGACATCAGTGCCGAAGCTGGGATCAGCGTCGGGCTCATTTATCGCTATTTTGAGAACAAGGACGCCGTCATTTCCGCAATGGCCGATCGGCATAAAAAGGAGATCAGCGAAGTGCTGGAACGCGCGCGCCAGGCACCGACGCTGCTGGAATCGCTCGAGATTTTGTTTACCGCGCATTGTTGCGAAGACGCGCCGCAAGTTGTGTCAGCCTTCGTCGTCGATCTTTACGCGGAAGCGTCGCGCAACTCGCACGTGGCCGATTTGGTCCGCGACGTTTTGCAGACGGCGATGGATGGCGTGACCGATTTGATCGCGCGCTCGCCGGAAGCGGCGAGCGCAGCAGATGGCCTAAAGCCTCATGAATTGGCAGAACTGATTTTTGCTGTCTCGCGTGGGATGTTGATGCGCGACGTCTTGCAACCACAGACGATGACGGCAGCGGAAAGGCGTGCGCGGCAGCTGGAAGTGACGCGAAGGCTTTGGCGTCTGCTTTTCACGGGCCAAACCCAACCGACTTATGCATGACATAGCGAAATCTTTGATAATGAAACCAGCGCGAAAAAAAATGTGGATTGCGATCGCGGCGGTCGCAGGTCTGGCGATTTTCCTCATTCTGATCAAAGGCTTGCAGATTTTTACAATGATTTCGGCGGGCAAAAAGATGACGCCGCCGCCCGAAACGGTCACGAGCGCAATTGTGAAAGAAGAAGATTGGGCGCCGATGCTGTCGGCGGTGGGAAGCGTCAGTGCTGTTCAAGGCGCCGTCGTGTCGACCGAGTTGGGCGGCATGGTCAGCGAAATCGGATTTCAAAACGGTACTCTGGCAAAGAAAGGGGATCTGCTCGTCAAATTAGACGCCTCCCAGGAGGAGGCACTTTTGCGATCGGCGGAAGCCGAAGTAGAACTAGCGCGCACCGACTTGGAGCGAACTCGCGACCTTGCCTCAAAAAAGGTAGTTTCGAATTCTGATCTCGACGCCGCCCAATCAAAGTTCCGAAGACTGACTGCCGTCGTCGACCAAATGCAGTCCAACATTAGGAAGAAGGCGATTGTGGCGCCGTTTGATGGGCAGCTTGGGATTCGGCAGGTGAACATTGGTCAGATGATCAACTCCGGGCAGCCGGTGGTTGCGCTGCAATCGCTCGATCCGGTCTTTGCTGACTTCGCGCTTCCGCAGCAGTATTTTTCAAAATTATCTCAAGGTCTTGAAATTCGCGTCACGACAGACGCGATGCCGGGCCGTGTTTTCACGGGAAAATTGACCGCGGTCAATTCGATGGTCGATGCCGCAACCCGAAATGTTATGGTACAGGCGACGCTGGAAAATCCCGATCACGTGCTGCGTCCGGGAATGTTTGCGAAAGTTGAGGTGGTGCTGCCGGAGAAACAACGCGCGCTCGTCATTCCGGGCTCAGCCATTTCCTACGCGCCGTTCGGCGATTCCGTCTTTGTAATCGAGAAAACGAAGGACCCGAAGACGGGCAAGGAATCGCAGACGATCCGCGCGCAATTTGTGCGCGTGGGTGAAGCGCGCGGCGATCTGGTTTCAATCACGAACGGACTGAAGGCGGGCGAGACGGTCGTGGGCACGGGCGTTTTCAAATTGCGCAACGGCATGGCGGTCACGATCAATAACGATCTTGCGCCAAACCCGCAGGTGAATCCCACGCCGGCAGATTCGTAATGCAAGACCGACATGAAGTCGTTTACTGATCTTTTCATTCGCCGGCCAGTGCTGGCGCTGGTCGTCAGTTTCGTCATTCTCATTGCCGGATTGCAGGCGATGAAGACGATCAACGTCCGGCAATATCCGCGTAGCGACATCGCCGCAATTACGGTGCAGACAGTTTACGTCGGCGCCGATGCAGAATTGGTGCGCGGATTTATCACCACGCCCCTCGAGCGCGCCATCGCCGCGGCTGACGGGATCGATTACATCCAATCGCAAAGTTCCCAGGGCAGCTCGCTGATCACCGCCCGTTTGAAATTGAATTACGACGCGAACAAAGCGCTCTCGGATATCAGCTCGAAGGTGGATGCGATCCGGCGCGATCTGCCACCGGATGCAGAAATCCCGGTCATTAGTATTCAAGCGGCGGATTCGCAATTTGCCTCGGCCTATTTGAGTTTCACCTCCGATATTTTGCAGCCTAACGAGGTCACGGATTATCTCGTCAGACTGGTGCAGCCGCGCCTGACCGCGCTCGGCGGCGTGCAAAAGGCCGATATTCTCGGCGGCCGCACTTTCGCCATGCGCATCTGGATGAAGCCGGACCGGATGGCGGCGCTGAACATCAGCCCGACTGACGTGCGTAACGCGGTTTCCCGGAATAATTTTCTATCGGCGGTCGGCAGCACGAAAGGTTCGCTCCTTCAGGTCAACCTCACAGCCAACACCGATCTGCACACGACGGACGATTTCAAAAAGCTCGTTGTGCGTCAGGACAAAGGAAATCTGATTCGATTGAGCGACATCGCCGACGTCGTTCTCGGCGCGGAAGATTACAACACCGAAGTGCGGTTCTCGGGCCAGAGGGCCGTGTTCATGGGCATCTGGGTTTTGCCGAATGCGAACTCGATTGACGTGATCAAACGCGTGCGCGCCGAGATGGAACAAATCCAGAAGGAACTGCCGACCGGCATGACCGGACAGATCGCCTACGACGCGACCGCCTACATCAACGACGCGATCCACGAAGTCGTGAAAACTTTGATCGACACGCTGCTCATCGTCATGGTCGTGATCTTTTTGTTCCTCGGATCTTTCCGCTCCGTGGTCGTGCCCGTGGTTGCCATTCCGATCTCGCTTATCGGCGCGCTTTTCCTCATGCAACTTTTCGGTTTCACACTCAACCTGCTCACACTGCTCGCGATCGTGCTTTCGGTCGGGTTGGTCGTGGATGACGCAATTGTTGTGGTGGAAAATGTGGAACGGCACATCCGCGAAGGAATGTCGCGCATGA
>QHOQ01000001.1:6444-7235 GCA_003219355.1 Verrucomicrobiota bacterium | reverse complement strand
GAGCCGTAAATCTGATCTAGTTTCGGCGGACATTCGGAGATTGAGCGCGAAGAATCTACGCGTTTGGAGCGAAAATCAAAAAATCCAATCCACCTTCCCAAATGCTTCAGTCTCTACGGAAGGATTCGGCGCAACAAGCAAATCGGTGCGTCAGGAGAATCACGGCGTATTAGTTGGGGGAGACGAAGCCGGTTTGGTTCGGCTCCGGGCAAGATCGAACGCCAGCAAACCAGCCGCCAGCAGCGCGGCAGCGATAATGAAGACAGCAAATTTGCGGCGACTCCAAGATGGAAGCACCGTGTCGGCCGGAACGTTCGCGGTCCGTTTCATTCCTTGCGGGGTCGCTTCAAAGGCCCAGGAAATATACAGCGCAAGGGCAAATCCAACCGCCAGGATCACCACAAGCGCCGTCACCACTGAAGTCCGCTCTTCATGGCCGAAAAGCAAATACGACACTGCCTCAACCACCAGCCATGCGGTCACTGCGTAAGCGGCTGCAACTTTGTAAACATTGCGCCGCCTAAGCTCAGCTAAGAAAGTCTTCGCATCCATTGATTTGGTGTTCTGCCACACGCTCAAGGCGCGAGCAAGAAAGAGATCAACACGGCGGCATTTTATTTGAGGCTGTTTCGTTTTTTGTCTTGTATGACACTCTGCGAGCCGACAAAACTGTCACGCTAATCAAATGATCAGGGGAGCTATCGCGCGCGCGGTTTTTCACAGCCAAAGCAGGATGAAGATTCTAGCCTTTTTGATCGTATGTCTCGCGTCAGCCGCCCTCGCTGACGACT
>QHOQ01000001.1:0-6260 GCA_003219355.1 Verrucomicrobiota bacterium | reverse complement strand
TCAACAGCAGCAAGCAGAATTACGGCGGAAACTGGCCGAAGAAAAAAACAGTTATTGGACGGGACATGCACCAGCTAAAAATCAGGAGGCCAAGCTGCCGGCACCCGCTGCGGTCGTCGCTGGTCGCGGTGGCCAACAAGGCGAAGTGATCTCTCACGGCGCGCAGGTGGACATCTCAAGACATCTCGCACTCGGCAACGTGACGGTTGTCGATTTTTATGCGGACTGGTGCGGCCCGTGTAGACAGCTTTCGCCAAGCTTGGAACAGATGGCAAGAACCGATCCGGAGATTGCGCTGCGCAAGATCGACATCGTCGATTGGAAGACGGCGGTGGTGAGGCAATACAACATCCACTCGATTCCGTCGTCGGCGCCGATGTCGACAAGGTCAAGAGTTACGTAGCGCAAGCGAAAACCGGCGGCTGATGGGATCCGGCGGGACGCACGCGCTGACACATACGCGCGCGAATTACAAATAGGAAAGCCCTTCGTCAACGTCCGCCCATGAAGCGAACAATATTGCACCTTGTCGTGGCTCTGTGCCTCGTGAGCCCGGTGCGCGCCGATCAGACGATCCAATCGGTGCAGCAAGCTCTCACAGATCAAGGCTTTTACTATGGCAACGTTACTGGCGAAAAAAGCGCCGAGACTACTGCCGCGATCCGGCGGTATCAAATTCGCAACGGCTTGCAAGTCACTGGCGAGATCAATTCGGAAACACTTCGCTCACTTAACGTGAGTTCGAATTCAGCTTCATCGCGGCCGGTCACGCCTACATCTTCCGTCCCTCAGCCAACTCCTTCCCGCCCTAATTACAGCTCGCGATCTGCGGGGGAGTCGTCGCCCCGTTCATTTACCGAGCCTGGACGGCGTGTCGAGGTGGACCGAGATCTTATTGGCATACCCTATGAATTAGCGCCGGCTGAGATGCATGTGCACGTGCGCATCGTCGCAGAAGTGCAACGTCAGCTGAGGAGTCGCGGATATTATCGAGGCTGGATTGACGGCAGGTACGGGGGCGGCACAGCGTTCGCGGTGCGCACGTTCCAATATCGCTTGGGAATTTCGCCGACCGGAGAGCTCGACATGAGGACGCTCGACGCGCTCGGGTTGCCTGCCGAGAACGTGGCGTATTTGGAGTCAACACCCTGGCCGTCTGGAAGCGGAGTATGGGCGCACAAAAAATTCAAACACGGAAAGTGGAAAGCGAAGTGGAAAAAGCATCATCACGACGACGATGGTTATGAATACGCCGATGAGTATGAGCAGGGGAATGGTCATGGCCATGGTCACGGTGATCATGATGACGACTAGTCTGCGCTGAGATTCTGGCTGCAGGTGATGTTGCACCGAAAATCACCCGCTGGGTGAGATAAGCGGGATTACCTCGCGTTTTCAGCAAAAGATCGCTTCCGGATTTGGTCGAGCATTTCCGTGAGACTCATATCCGCATCGCAACCCTTTGGTCACGGCATTGCCAGTTGTTGGTTCCCACGTTTGCCAAGGCTTCGGCTGACGAGTCGGCGCGGCATATGATCAGTCACAGCATTGGCAAAGGTTGTTTTGTTTGAGGCGGCGGGAATTCGCGATCGATGTCCGCGAAGTCTTGGTCGGTTAACTGAATATCGGCTGATTGGGCGTTGTCGCGGACGTGGGTCTTGTTACTGGCTTTCGGAATGGCAATGATGCCGGACTGCCGCAGCACCCAGGCGATAGCGATTTGCGCCGGAGTGGAGTCGTGGCGTTCGCCAATTTTCTTAAGCGTCGCGTTATTCAGCAGCCTTCTACCACGGCCGACAGGAGAATAAGCCATGATGGGAATCTTATTTCTTTGGCTCCAGGACAGGAGGTCAGATTCAATGGCGCGCTCGCCGACGTGATAGAGAACTTGATTGGCTGAGCAGGCGGAACCGTTTCGGATCGCGAGCAATTCTTTCATGTCTTTGACATCGAAATTGGAAACGCCCCAGCGCCGAATCTTCCCGGAGGACCGAAGTTGCTCGAACGCTTCCACTGTTTCCGCGAGCGGCGTATTGCTAGGCCAATGCAACAGATAAAGATCGATCGCATCGATGCGAAGACGTTTGAGACTGCGCTCGCAGGCTTTCGGTAATCCCGTGCGCGACGCGTTGCCCGGAGACACTTTCGTGACCACGAATACGCGATCGCGTTGACCCTCGATCGCATCCGCCACCACCATTTCCGAGCCGCCGTCGCCGTAAATTTCCGCCGTATCGATCAACGTCATGCCGAGATCAATCCCCAAGCGCAACGCCGCGACCTCCTCCGCATGCGCGCTTTTGCTTTCGCCCATGCCCCAGGTGCCTTGACCCAGCGCCGGAACGTGTTCGCCATCCGACAGTGCGACTGTCTCCATTTGCAATTCTGCCTCCGAAATTTTATTCGCAGGCAAACGCTAACGCGCGCGCTTTGCGCCTACACAAGCGTATGAAAAATGGTGAAGCTGATGAATATAGTTTGGACGAGAAAGAAGATTCCGTAGAACTGATGATACCGCTCGTTTCGTGTGATCGCAGCCGTCGTCAGGCCGGCAATAAAAAGCAGGCTACTGACGAAATATTGCGGTCCTAATCCAAGAAAATGCGGAACGCCTTTGAGCAGTGAATCAAAGATATCGACCGGCGTGAACAGAACGAAGAGGATGAAAAATGCGCGGTGGTTCGCGTAGTAATGCGTTTTGTAGTCAACGGCAAGATGGATATCGCATTCCCGCGGAAAAAGTAAGAGCGATGCCAGATACAAGATGGTTGGCGAGATCAGGACGAAGATGAACAGAAAAAACGTCCACGGCTGCTGGTTGCGCCAGCGGTAGAAGATCCACCAGGCGACCACGAGGTACAAGAACAGGTTAACGATCCAGACAATGTGCACCCAGTAAATGCGACGGCGCGAACGTGCCTGCAACATTTCGCCGACGCCGCCAAGCACTCTCGTCATCCCTAAGGCGAGAATGATTGAGATAAGAACAGAGAGATACTCGAATGCACTCATCGCTTTCGCCCCGATATTCGTTAAAACGTTACACCGTTACATCGCTGATCTATGACGTTTGAAGGTTGATGTGAAAGCAAATTCGATGTTGAGAGTTGAGCATTGAAAGTCGAGCATTGGGCGTTTGCTGATCCCAACAATTCGTTATGCCAACCATTGATGAGCGACGCCAATCTTTCCGGGAACTCCATCGCGGCGGGTGTTTTGCCATTCCAAATCCCTGGGACATCGGCAGCGCGCGTTACTTGCAGCATCTTGGCTTCAAAGCGATCGCGACAACGTCGGCCGGTTTCGCCTTCTCGCGTGGATTGCCTGACGGCTCGGTCGGGCGCGATGAGATGCTGGGCCACATCAAGGAGCTGGTAGATGCGACTGACCTGCCGGTAAATGCGGATTTCGAAAATGGTTATGCCGATGATCCGGACGGCGTCGCGGAGAGTGTCCGTCTTTGCGTCGACGCGGGCGTAGCGGGATTGTCGATTGAGGACTCTACGGGTCGCAAAGAGCGGCCCCTCTATGATGTCGATCTTGCGGTGGAGCGGATTCGCGCGGCGCGTAACGCGATTGGAGACAGCAGAACGTTGCTTGTCGCCCGTGCTGAATGTTTTCTTGTCGGTGTAACCAATATCGATGAGGTAATCCGCCGACTCACTGCGTATACGAATGCGGGCGCCGATTGCTTGTATGCACCGGGCATTCGAGATCGCGAGCACATTTCCGCAGTGGTTACGGCTGTTGCGCCGAAGCCGGTGAACTTGCTGATTGGCGGCGCCGTTGGCCTAACGATGTCTGATGCCGCCGCGCTTGGGGTGCGGCGAGTCAGTGTCGGCGGCGCGCTCGCTCGCGCGGCTTGGGGCGGGTTCATGCGCGCCGCGAAACAAATGGCCGAGCACGGAACATTCGACGGTTTTGCAGGCGCCGCGCCGCACGCTGAGTTGCAAGAGTTTTTTCGCGATGACGCGAAACGGCGGCACAAAGGATGAACCGGCGGATCCGTGTTCTGTATCGCGCACAGGCGCGACGCAGTGGAGCTAATGGCTGAAGCGCGGAAAGCGTCCGCTCGAATTCTCGTATAACGCACCCACGGTAATGTGAAATTTATCGTTTCCCACATCGCCGATGAAATATCCCTGCTCAACTTCGCGACCGAATTTGCCGGTGGATGTCCCATACAAAAAGCCCACTTCCCCGCCGGCATAATCAAAAGGGTTGGGCCGCTGCACATCTACGACCTCTTTGGATGAATCCTTGGGAGGCGCCGGCGAGGCAGTAACTCTCTGTGGTTTCGGCGTGCTTGAGGCCGGAAGAAAATCAGGCAGCGTCGGTTCCATCCAGTTGAATAGCAGAGGTGGAGCAACCGCTGCCGAGAATGAGAAAAGCCGTCCATCTGAAAGCGTTAGCGACGGAACATGAAGCGAAGAGTTATTCAGCGCGCTGAAGATATCCGGGCGATCTATCTGCTGCGCGGACAAGGGAAGGCAAAGACCAAGAAATCCCGCAACGGCAGAAAGCGCGCGTTTGCTCATGAGAGAATCCTCGGCCAAAAAGTTGCGAGCGCGAGCGAAATTTTAAGGCGAACGCCCGTGTGCTTTTGTGACGGCAACAGTTGCTTCATGCCGTGGCCATAAATGAAGCCGTTTCGTCCTGCAATTTCGGCCTGGGAGCGTTTGGAGTCTTGTTTTTAGAAAGAAGAAGACGATAAAAAATTATGGCGAAAAAAATGCGTGCTGTGCAAGTCCCT
Organism: Verrucomicrobiota bacterium; assembly: GCA_003219355.1. Taxonomy (GTDB): domain Bacteria; phylum Verrucomicrobiota; class Verrucomicrobiia; order Chthoniobacterales; family UBA10450; genus Udaeobacter. The sequence goes on along the minus strand of QHOQ01000001.1, from coordinate 1,507 downwards.
GAAGCGAAGGGGCCGTTTGAAATTGTTGAGCGGGAAATTCCGGAACCCCGGGCGGGTTGGGTGCGAATAAAGGTCCAAGCTTGCGGCATCTGTCATAGCGACTCGTTAGTCAAAGAAGGGCAGTGGCCGGGCATTCAGTATCCGCGCGTCCCGGGACACGAGGTGATCGGAGTTGTCGATCTCGTCGGCGAACGAGTGAAGCCTTGGAAAACTGGTCAGCGCGTCGGTGTTGGTTGGCACGGCGGCAACTGCGGTTACTGCGATCATTGCCGCCGCAGCGAATTCTTTGCATGCGAAGTCGCGCTCTTAACGACCGGCATCTCTTTCGACGGCGGTTACGCCGAATACTTGGTTGCGCCCGCAGAAGCGCTGGCACATGTGCCTGACGAACTCTCTGCCATCGACGGGGCGCCTCTCATGTGTGCGGGCGTCACGACCTTCAACGCGCTGCGAAACAGCGGCGCCCGAGGTGGCGATGTTGTCGCAGTGCTCGGGATTGGCGGACTCGGTCACCTTGGTGTTCAGTTTTCAACGAAGATGGGCTTCACAACGGTGGCGATCGCGCGCGGAAAGGACAAGGAGCCTCTCGCCAAAAAATTGGGCGCGATCCATTACATCGACAGTCGGGAGAAAAATCCGGCGGCGGAACTGAACAAGCTCGGCGGCGCGAATGTTGTGATTGCAACCGTAACCAATGCTGATGCGATGACGGCAGTGTTGGGCGGACTGGCGCCAAACGGTGTGCTGATGGTTATCGGAGCGGCCGGGCCACTCTCTGTCGATCCGATCTTGCTAATCAGCGGTTGCCGGTCCGTCAAGGGCTGGTATTCGGGCACGGCGATTGATTCACAGGATACACTCAAGTTCAGTGCGCTGGCTGGCGTCCGGTCGATGAATGAAATCTTTCCGCTGGAGAAAGCCGCCGAGGCCTATGAGCGAATGATGAGCGGCAAAGCGCGCTTCCGAGTCGTTCTCAGCATGGAAAGCCAAGGCTGATACAATAGCGATTCTGAACTTCGCATCCCGAATGAAATCAAAATATGACGTGGTGATTCTTGGCGCCGGCCATAATGGGCTGGTGGCGGCGACTTATCTGGCGCGCGCGGGTCTGAGTGTTCTGCTGCTGGAGAAAAACGATTACATCGGCGGCGCCACGACTTCGCAGAAGGTGTTCGCCGATTATGACGCGCGGCTATCGCGTTATTCGTATCTCGTCAGTTTGTTCCCGGAAAAGATCATTCGTGAGCTAGGGTTGAATCTCAAGCTGCGTAGACGTGCGACCGCATCGTTCACGCCGTACGTGATGGATGGCCAGCATAACGGGTTGCTCTTGAGCAATGTGTCGGAGGAGACGAGTCAGCAGTCGATGTTCGAGCTAACCGGAAATCACACGGAGTACGAGCAGATGAAGAAGTTTTACAATCTCTCACGCGTTTTTGCCGAACATGTCTGGGACACGATGCTGGAGCCGCTCGTTGCGAAAGAAGACTTTCGGCGCTGGTTCGAT
>QHOQ01000091.1 GCA_003219355.1 Verrucomicrobiota bacterium | reverse complement strand
AGGTTGGGAGCCGACGGAGGCGACGTCAATTCTCGCTTTCAAATTTTCAGGTGGAGTGCTCGTGGCCGGCGATCGACGTGCGACGTCCGGCAACACCGTGGTTTATGATCGCGCCGACAAAGTTTTGGAAATTGATCGTCACTCGATTATGGCAATCGCCGGCGTGCCGGCGACGGCCTGGGAAATGGCGCGCGTGCTCGAACATTCATTCCAATATTTTCGGCGGACGCAGCTGCAGGAAATGAGCGTCGATGGGAAAGTACGCGCTCTTTCCAAGCTATTGCGCGACAATTTCGGCTTTGTCATGCAAGGCGTGGGAATGGTGGTCCCGATTTTCGCGACCTACGATTCCCATCCAAAGCCCGAGACACGACTTTATTTTTACGATGCGATGGGCGCGCAGTTTGAAGTGACCGATTACGCCGCAACCGGATCGGGATCGCCGGCAGTGCGCGGTATTCTTTATTACGAAAACAACTGGGGCGCCAAGTCGCTGCAAAAATTGAACGAGGACGAGGCAGTATCGATTGCGTTACGCGCGCTCGATACCGCTGCGGAATCCGACACGTCGACTGGGGGCGTTGATCGCAGCGGCAAAGTTTACCCGCTCATCAAGATTGTGTCGCAAGACGGCATCACGACTTTGGCGGAGACCAAGATCGCTGCCGTCTTCAAGCAAACGGTTGCATGATCGAAGAACCGTATCGTTGGGTTGAAGCAATCGCGAACCGTCGCGAGTACATCGAAGCGCAGCTCGCCTCAGGAAGCCCGATCGCGGCGTTGGGTTATCGCGACGGCATCTTATTTCTCACACTGGGCCAAACACGGCAGAAAATTTTCGAAATTTATAACCGAATTGCCATGGGAGCCATCGGTCATCCGGGAGACATTGAGCGGTTGCGGATGGCCGCCATTGAACTGGCCAGTACCGAGGGTTTCACGCGCTCGGCGGCGGACGTTTCACTGCGGCGGCTGGTCCATTATTCGCTCAGCCCGGTGATGAAGAGCGCGTTCGAACAAGTTTATGGCGCGCCGTATCTGGCGCGAATGCTCTTTGCGGAGGTCGGAGAACGTCCCGAAGAGGATCTGTTTCTTCGGGTGGAGTACGATGGCGAGATTGCAACCAGCGGCGCCACGTTCGCGCAAGCGCGGAACGATTTCGCTGCGCTCAGTGGGACACGGCAATCAAGGGAGCTAATGGAATCATTTCTCAAAGCCGAACATGCCCCGGACACCAGTTTTGAATCGGCGCTGAGATCCGCACTCGACGCGTGGAGCGTCGGACAGATGGCTTTACAGACTGGCGACACCAAGGAAGTGCCAGCGCTCACGGCGGTTGCTAAATATCGACGAGAACAGCTCACCAACACCGGAATCGAAGCAGGAATCCTTGAGCGAGATCCGAGCCGGGGAATTCGTTATCGCGCGTTATTGGACAAGGACCTGCGCGCCTTGATTCACGATTAAATATGGAGAGAAATGTCCGCCCGAAGAGCACGAATGAGACAAGCACTCCGGAAGATACTAGCCTTAATTGGGTTGCTATTGATGATTGCATCCTTCGTCTGGATGCAGCGGATGTCGAAACCGCAATCCCCTCGGTTGAGAATGGCACAACCTTCTGCACCGCCGGGACCATTCGCGGTAGTAGTTCTTGATCCTGGGCATGGCGGGCAGGATTCCGGCGCAATGTGCGGCGGCGTTCTTGAAAAAGATTTGACGCTAGATGTAGCACACCGGATCGATCGCTTGCTAGAGGCGGAAGGGATCGCAACCGTAATGACACGCCTGGGCGACACTTATGTATCCCCGGCAGATCGGGCAGCATTCGCCAACCGCGTGAGCGATTGCATTTTTGTCAGCATCCATTTTAACGAAGACAATCAGCCGGTTTCAAGTGGAGTGGAAACCTATTATGCCGCCCACCAAATGACTCCGGGATCGTTCGGGACTTCGTGGTTGCCTTTCCTGTGGGGAGCACTTTCTGAATTGCCGAACGCGGAAAGTCAAAGCCTCGCCGGATTTATTCAGGAAGCACTGGTCGCCCGCACGCAGGCATTTGATCGGGGGACAAAGGCCAACCAGTTTTTTGTGATCGCCAATGTGACTTCTCCCGCTGTTTTAATCGAAGGAGGATTTCTCACCAACAAAGAGGATGTTTCCAGGCTAGCGAGCGAAGATTATCGCGAGCAAATTGCCGCAGCCGTTAGCGACGGAATTTTGCGTTACCGCGTCTCTTTAAAGCAGCGTCAATCATCCGTAGCGCTTACCGGTTCGGAAAAGCCCTGAATAAGCAAAAAAGTAGCGGCGTCAAAACTACGATCGAGATGAAAGCTAAAGTGGTCGCGCTTGTTGTTCTGGGATCGGTTGCGCTGGTTCGAGGGGATCAAATGATCGAACGCGTGCAACAGGCGTTAAAGGATCAGGGCTTCTATTATGGCGAGACGACTGGGGAGACGAATGCGAATCTGACGGCGGCGATTCGTCGCTATCAAATTCGCAATGGACTCGCAGTAAACGGAGAGCTGAATAGTGAAACGCTTCGTTCACTGGGAATTAATTCTTCTGCGTCTGGACAGCCGACGGTGAAGGTTGCCCCATCGCCGAGCGCTGGCACCTCGGGCCTCAAAGAGGGATCGCCTGGCGAAACGGCTGGTGTCGCTCCAGTGCCATTGCAGCCTCCCTCCGGCCCGCCCCAGGAACGACAACTCTATCCATCAAATCCTGTGGCCCCTGGAACTTCACTAGGACCACTCTTTATTGGAACCCCATACGCGAATGCGCTGCCTGATGTGCAACGCAATGTCGTGCTCTCCGCGCAAATAGCGCTGGCACGTCGCGGCCTCTATCGCGGTGAGATCGACGGCCTGTATGGACCGGCCGTGGAACTTTCGCTACGCGCCTATCAAGCTCATACCGGCCTTCCGGTTACGGGCCGATTCGATTTGGAAACCCTGGGCGCCCTCCAGTTGTTGCCACGGGCACGTGCACCGATCTTCAATCCGTTTCGGCAGCGTGTCCGTCCTCGGCCCGAGCCGCCCGTGCAAGGCGACTGGATTCCTGAATAGGGGTCGTGAACCCTTTGTCGGATAGCAGGCACGATTTCATCGTGATCTTGCGCTGTCGAAGCGTGCCGACTGTAGTTCAGCGAAGACTGTGCCGACAAAAACTTGGGCCTCGATGCGAAGCAGGATTCGATCAGCATCATCCGAGATCCATATTGTGGCGCGCCGGAATTTCCGGTGTGGCTGCAAATCAAGCTTTTTGCCAATTCGGTTGAGCTGCAAATCGAGTTTTATCGCACTGTAAGTGCCAGCGCGGACCGAGATTTTTTCCCGACCCAGCGTCGTGACGGTGGCAAGATATGCAGACGTGGCGGGATAAACGACGACACGGTACGTGCTGCGGTCCGACAATGGCTGGCTTCGCAGATAAAGCATCGCCGAATGCAAATCGAACAGGTTGGGAAAACTAAACTCGCGCGTCTTTGTGCCGGCAGACCCGCCTTGGCCTTCTGTTCTTGCACCACTAACCCCGTTATTTGTGAAGGCGAGATGAGTAGCGATTTTCTTTGATCGATAATCCTCCGTTTGCAACGTCTCGACTGGGCGCAGCGTTTTCGCATGGGCGAACGCACGATAATTCACGTCCAGTTTCCACAAGGCGCGGACGAAGCCGATCGTCCGTCCTGTTCCGTCGAGTTGAAATCTGTCTTCGGATGCTCTTGTAAAATGGACTTCTCCAGTGGCAGCGGTCAATCCAGACCAACCAAAACGATAGGTTGCACGGAGAGGCCGAAGTTCCGGGAAATTGCCTGGGGGATCTTTAGTAAGCGTTGATTGCCAATTTGCCGCGACTGAGCGGGAACCGAAAGACAGAAGCAGAAGAAGAGCAATCGCAGCCGACTGTTTCCCGGAAAATCCAGCTCTCGCAATCTGCCCTGAAGACCTAATCGGAGTGTTGGCGGCTTGCAACCGCCCGCCGACTTTTGCTTCGCGACGTGCGCGCCTGCTTTTCACCTGTACGAAAAACACACGCGAGTTGTAGCTCGCGTAGATTTCTGGTGCCGATTAAACTAAGGTTTCGAAGCTCTTGCCGGCGTCGCAGATGGACTTGACAGAGTTCTCTCCGTTGAAATGGCGGTGCTGCGGCCGGGCTTATTTAGAACGGTAATGATATCGCTGGTAAAATCGACATTGTCAGGGGAGTACATTACAACAGGCACTCCATTCAGGCTCATTCCGGATCTGTCTAATACCAGGTCCATGTGGTTGGTCTTCACCTTGTCCATCACGATGTCAGTGATTTCTTTCACGATACCTTCGCGCATGCGCATCGCTTGTTCTTGCAGTTGCCGTTCGCGGGTTTGACGGAACTCACTGATTTCCCGCTCCATGTTCTTGATGTTGGAGATCTTATCGTCGCGCTCCTTTGCTTTTTGTGTTTTGGCATCAGCACTCAGGGCTGGAGCATCGAGCTGCTTGTTCAAGGTGTTGATTTCATCCAACGCCTTCTTGTAGGACTCCGCGCGGTCGTCGTACTCTTTCTTAGCCGCATTTTTGGCGTCATTGATTTTCGCTTCTGCGTCCTTGGTCTTGCTATATTCTTTGAACGCGCGCTGCATATCGACTGTTCCGATTTTGAGTGTGCCCTGAGCGAAAGCCGCAAGTGGTAATGCGAGCGTTAAAGCCAGGATTGTAGAGAGAAGCTTCTTCATAAGACAGAGGTTACAGTCGTTGGAATCGAATTAGACTGCAACCATTTAGATTTGTTCAAAATTGATACCCAACGTTAAAATTGAAATGCCCCCCACCGTTGTAGCCGTCACGCTGGAGGGGATATCCGTAGTCCAACCGGAGCGGACCGATCGGCAAATCAAGTCGAATTCCGACGCCAATATCGGACACTATATGATTGAAGCCAAAAGACCACGCGTCACTGTTGTTGAAACCCGTGTCATAAAAAACTGCGCCGCGCGCCTTTTCGACGATTGGAAAAGTATATTCTATGGTCATGCGAGCCATTGATTGGCCACCGGTCGGTTCACCGTTGTGATCTTGTGGGCCGACTTCCCGATAGGGAAACCCGCGGAGATTGTTTGAGCCCCCGAGGTAGAGACGCTCGAAAATCGGGACTATATCGCCGCTTCCCCACGTGTTCACAGTCGCGACCTCGCCGTTGATGAGCAGGATGGTATCCCAGGGAAGATGGAAATATTGGGACCCCTCGACGTCAATTCCGTAAAACTGTGTATCGCCTCCGAGAAAACCGCCCGCGAAATAAGGCGAAAAGGTGACGCGTTGGCCGCGCCTGGTCAGCAATGGGTTATCGCGCCGGTCATATACAAGACTGGTCAAAATTTCGCTCTCCAACGTCGAACCCGCTGCTTGCTGGATCACGTCCGACGCACCTGAACTCACGTTGAAAATGTCGACGTCCTGCAGACGGTAACCCAAAGTCGCGTATATGTACGCGTTGATCGGTTTGCGTGCCTCGATAGAAAATCCGTAATTCCGCTGATCATACTCCGTACTCAAGTAGTTGGCCTCGGAAAAGAAAAGCTGACCACCCAAGGACAGCCTGCGATCAAGGAAATAGGGTTCAGTTAAGGCGAGGATGAAATCCTTGCGTTCCGTGCCATACTGGACACGCAGTCTAAACTTCTGACCAGCACCGGTGAGCCCCGGCCAGTTCGTTATATCGAAGTTGCCTTGAGTGAGTTCCGCAAAGCCGACCAGCTTGTCGATCGTGCTGAAACCGCCGCCGAAGCTAAACGACCCGGTCCGCTTCTCCTGCACCACGATCGTAAGATCTTTGCGGCCGGCAATATCTGTATCTTCGGGATAAGTTTCGACCTTCGAAAAATAGCCCAGGTTCTCGAGACGCTTCTTCGTAGTATCAACGCGAACCGTGTTAAAGACATCGCCGGGTGCGACCAAAACTTCGCGGCGAATGACCTTGTCCTTGGTGCGCGTGTTACCGGCAATGTTGATTCGTTGTAGAAACGAGCGGTCGCCTTCCTCGATTTTATAGTGCACGTCGACTCGGGCAGGGCCAGCCGGCGTACCCTCCGGCAAAATCACAAGATCGACATAACCGCCGCTGCCGTAGGCATCCGCAAGCGCCTTTGCATCGTCGTGCAACGCTTTCGGCGAATAGACGCTGCTCTCCTTCATCTTCAACAATGCTCGGATGTTTTGCTCCATCGCTACCTTCTCTCCCGAAATCAAAATCTTGTTCACGTGATATTGCGGGCCTTCCGCGATCACGATTGTAATGATCATCGGACCTTTCTCGGCCCGTGTCCTACGCACGTCTTTAATTTCTACGTCGATGTAGCCGTGGTTCTGATACCACTCACGAATGCTGTCCAGATCCTGCTGCAACTGCGTCTCGTCCAGTCGGCCGGATTTATCGAAAAACGAAATGAGCGTTTTGCCTTTCGTTTTCATTTGCTTGCGCAGCACTCTCTCGCCGAAGTGCTCATTGCCCTCGAAATGAATCCTGCTCACGGCACCTTTGACCCCTTCGTTGATTGTGTAGACTACCCGCGAAGTGCCGCGTTTTTCATCAATCGCCTCGACACGGTACTTTACGTCAATGTCTGTGAAGCCCTTAGCCTGATAGCGCTCGATAATTTTCTGACGCGCTTTCTCCAGTTCTTCTTCGTTTACCGGCTGATTGATCTTCAATTGGATGTCCTTGCGGATTGTTTTGGCTTTGATTCGCTGGGCTCCCTCAATTTCGATCTCGCGCACAACAGAACGGGTCTGCACCGCCACGATTACCTTTACCCCGTCGCCTTCTGGCCGAGCGAAGATGCGAACGTTTAGAATGGCGCCGGTCTTGTAAAGAGCCTCAATATCTTGCTCAACCACTTGATCGGAGTAGGGCTGCCCGACCCTGGTCCGCATTTGCGCGAGAATCCGCTCCTTGCTCACCGTTCCCGGGCCGGTGTACTCCACGTCGATTGACCGGACGATCGGAGGCGCCTGTGCTTGGACTGATCCCGCACCGAGCAGTGCGCAAATAAACGCGAGCGAGATTACAAAGGGCTGCGGGCGCATCCATCCAGAAAAATGTCTCATAAATTAAGAAGCGCAGTCCCGCGCAAAGAACCGACGCGGGACAGGCGGCTATATCGGAAAGAAGAAGCCAGTGTCAAGGCGAGATTTTCCGCGGAAGCACATTGTTTGTCCACAGACGACTCGACCGCGGCGTCTAGTTTACAAGCTCGTACCAGTTATTTCGCCGCCGCGGTTCGTAACCAGCATCGCGAATGAGCAACTCAATCTCTGCGGCGTTTAGTCGAAATGTTGTCCCGGCGCTGCTCACGACGTTCTCCTCCATCATCACCGATCCGAAGTCGTTCGCGCCATATTTGAGTGCGATCTGTCCGATTCCCGCCCCCTGCGTTACCCAAGAGCTTTGCACATTGTCGATGTTATCTAAAAAAATCCGAGAGAGTGCCTGCGTCCGCAGATATTCCGCCACACTGGTCGGATGCTTGATTTTCAGAACGGTATGCTGCGGTTGAAATGTCCAGCAAATGAACGCCGTGAATCCACCGCTGCGATCCTGTTGATCGCGGATATGGTCCAAATGCTCGATCCGATCTTCAATCGTCTCCACATGACCGAACATCATCGTCGCGCTCGACTTCAATCCAAGCTCGTGCGCGACTTGCATCACTTCCAGCCATTGACTGCTATTAATCTTTAGTGGCGAAATTTTTTGGCGTACACGGTCGACCAGGATTTCGCCGCCGCCGCCGGGGATTGATCCGAGTCCGGCGTTTTTGAATTGAGCAATCACTTCGCGCAGCGGCATTCGGAAAGTTTCGGCGAAATGCTGGAATTCAGGTGGACTGAATCCGTGGATGTTAATGTGCGGATATTTTTCCCGTATATGGTGCAAAAGATCCACGTACCAGTGAAACGGCAATTTAGGATGATGCCCACCCTGCATCAGGATTTGAATGCCGCCCGCGGCTGAAAGCTCGTCGAGCTTCTGATCGATTTGCTCGAATGATAGGACATAATGATCTTCATCTCGCTCCGTCCGATAGAATGCGCAGAACTTGCAGTAAACGTTGCAGACGTTCGTGTAATTAATGTTCCGATCGACAATGTAAGTTACGATCTCGGCGCCCCGGCCGCCGTAGCTTTTCGACTTTACCAGGTCCCGCCGCGCATTCGCCAGCGCCCCCAATTCCTCCAGCGGGAACCGATAGAGTTGCAGCGCTTCGTCCGAAGAAATCCGTCCACCCCCAAGAACTTTTTCCGTCAACGCATCTCGATTTAGGGAAACCATCGCTGGCCATTTTAAATGACGCCGTGGCCCATTGCACGTAGATCATTCTGATGGAGCATCGAGTAGCAATTGTGGGCGCCGGCGTGTCGGGACTAACTTGCGGTGTTCTTTTTGCCGAACGTGGATATCGGACAGCGATTTTCGCGAAAGAAACCGGCCAACAAACAACCTCTGGAGCCGCCGCGGCGCTTTGGTTCCCGTATGATGCCGAACCGACCGAAAAAGTGATCCCCTCGGCGCTCCACACCTATAAAGTCCTTGTCGATCTTATCTGCCACCGGGCGGACTCGCCCAGGCGGGCCAAAATCTCGCACAGCGGTGTTTCGATGATCGAGTTACGCCAGTTTTCCAGGACCGGTGAGATTCAAATTCCTGATTGGGCGATCCCACTTGGCGGCTCTGTCATTCCGAATGTCACCACATTCAAAAGTGGTTTCAGACTCAATGTTCCCCTCATGGATACGACGATCTATCTCGATTATCTGGCAAACCGATTCATCGAGGCCGGCGGGGAAGTTAACACTGGTGTGCACTTCGAAAAACTCGAAGACGTCAGCCCAGCTTTTAATCGCGTGATCAACTGCGCTGGTATCGGCGCACGCGAGCTCGTTCAGGATATCGATCTTGAACCACACCGCGGCCAGATCGCGATCGTCCCAACGGTCGATAATCTCTCCTGCGCCATCGTCTGCGACGATCCGCCGCTTATGTACGCGATTCCGCGCGCGCACGATTGCGTTTTTGGCGGCACAAACGAAATCAGCGACAATCTCGATGTCGATGCAGCAGCGACATCGCGCATTATCGACGAGTGTGCCCGCGCACTGAAGATCGAAAAGCCCAATGTGTTCGCCGAACGCGTCGGCCTGCGCCCTTTCCGAAAATCAGGCGTGCGGCTCGAACGCGATCGCCTGCGGGATGGGCGAACCGTCATTCACAACTACGGCCACGGCGGCTCGGGCTTTACCCTCTCGTGGGGTTGCGCAGAAAAAGTTTTCCAAATTGCTCATAGCGCAACTGCAACACAGCGTCGTTAGCATCGCTGCGCCAGGTTTTGCCCGCATCTAGTCAGGATGCCGGGGTGTATACGCATCCACGCCGCACCGAGACCGCATAGAGATTACGTCAGCGCGATTGCTTGGAAAGAACTGACCACGTCGTCGGGGCCTTTTTCGGTGAAGAAGCTCTCGTAAAAGCCGGGGCCGAGATCCCAATAATCGCCTTTGTAATATTCGTCGCGATAAAAGCGCCAGACACCGCTGACGACGATGAGACAACTGATCCGGTCGTTCCAGTAGTCGCCAACATAATGAAAACTCAAGTTGGTGCGCGCAAAAGCGCCCTTGAAACCAGGGTGATCATAAAGCACCAACTCCGGCAGGCGAATGACTTCCGTCACGAGCGGCACCTGAACTTTCCCGGCTGCGGAAGCATGATAGCTCAGTGCACCAAGTTTCCATTTCATATCGATGATACAGCCGTTGTCCGGCGACAGTTCAGTTTTTGGTATTTGTCTCATAAGGATAAGCAGCGGTTTTCTTGATTTAAACAAATGGAAATCGTGCTGTCGAGCGGAGAGATCGTGGCACAGCTACCAGCCTGTAGGGTGGCCGGGCGTCTCGACCGCAGAGCCCATTGGCGGAGCCAGGCAGGATGCTTGCTCGCCGCGCAGTCGAGGACGGCGACGCCACGATTAAATCGGGTGCTCGCGATTATCAGAGCGAAGTCGGATCGTTTTTGTCTGCAGATCGTGGGTAGCACGGATAAACCGCACGGTCTTGCTTTTCGCGCGCATCAAAATTGAATGCGTAGTGGCCTTTGTCCCCTGTCCTTTCACGCCGCGTAACAGCGCGCTGTCGCTGATTCCCGTTGCGCAAAAAACGATGTTCCTCCCATTTGCCAGATCGTCGGCCGAGAAAACGCGGTCCAGATCTTTTTGGTAACTGGCATCGATCAATCTCTTACGTTCTTTTTCATCGCGTGGCCACATTTTGCACTGCATCTCGCCGCCGAGGCATTTGATTCCCGCCGCCGCCAGCACTGCTTCGGGTGAGCCGCCGATACCCATGTAAAGATCGACATTGCTGTCGGGAATCGACGGCGCCATCGCTGCCGCAATATCGCCATCGCTGATCATTCGCAACGATGCACCGGCTTTGCGAATTTCATCAACGATCTCTTTGTGCCGGGGCCGATCGAGCATCATCACGATCACGTCCTGCACTCGTTTCTCAAGGGCGCGGGCCACGATGGCGAGCGTTTCGGCAATGGGCACTTCCAGTTGTAATGCATCGCCCCGCTTCTGCGTGTATTGAATCACACGCGGCCCGTAAGATAACTTCATCATGTAAAAGGAAGGCACATCGCGCAGCGCCACTTTCACTCCTTCCTCGGGGCTGGCCGCCGCGATGCAACTGATCGAGTTCGGCGCGCCTTTGGAAATGTTCGTCGTGCCATCGATCGGATCGATCGCAATATCGAATTGTGGCGAACCGGGAATCCACGTGCCGAGTTGTTCGCCTTTGAAAATGCCCGGCGCCTCGTCCTTGATTCCTTCGCCGATCACAACTTCGCCACAAATGTTCATGAGATCGAACATGCCGCGCATTGCGTCGCAAGCCGCCGCGTCGGCTGCTTCCTTATCGCCGCGCCCCAGCCAACGCAACGAGTTGAGCGCCGCCGCCTCCGTCGCACGGACAAAATCGAATTCAATGATGCGCTCGATGTCGTAATAATTCTGTCGGTGCAATCGCGCCATGCGTAACGATAAGATTCACATTAGTCGCAAGCGATGACAAGGCGACGCTCGCGGCGCTTCCGCCACTTTCGCAAGCTTTTACACTTATTTTTCCGTTCCGGCGACGTGCTCAGCATGTTCGTGCGAGCCGTGAGCATGCAACGATGGACGGATGCGCAGAAAAAATTCGAAGGCGTAACCGAGATTGTCACCATAGTAGCGATCGAGGCTGTCCGGACGATCATTGATCGTAAATTGAGTGCCGAACCCGATATCGATGCCGTTGCCATGCGACAAATCGCGGACGTAACCGATCGTATAGCCGCTCACCGGAAAGATGTCGGATTCATCGGGCGGATTGAGAACCAACTCGTGGCCAGATTTCTGCACCCGCTCCCACCGTACGTAAACGGTGTCGGGTCCACGCTGATAGTTTGACTCGATCAGAAACGATTGCGTTTTCCCTTCGCCGGTATCGTTGTTTTGACCCCAGACAAAGCTGTTCGACCAGTTGCTATCGTTTCCGAGCGGCCGGTTATAAATGAGCGATGCTGTCGTGCGATGCCGATTGGCGTCAGGGTCGAGCGCTTCGGGGCTCTTGATGTAACCGTACGAGACTTGCAGGGCCAGATTTTGGGTCGGATTCCAGGAAATGCGGCCGCTATATGAATCGAATTGGGGCTCATCGAAATTGTAACGGTCTTCATCCGGTTCGCGGCCCGTGAAGATGCTGCCCTCCACTTTCACGG
>QHOQ01000191.1 GCA_003219355.1 Verrucomicrobiota bacterium | reverse complement strand
GAAAATTGCGGCTTGTCGACTGCGGATTGCGGAAAGAATTGTCAACGTTGCATCTTGTCGATCTTGGCAACGCGCGACTTCTAGTAATCACGGGCGCGGGCGTTTCCGCCGAGAGCGGAATCCCGACGTTTCGCGGCAAGGACGGCTACTGGCGCAATCTCGATCCGGCGAAGCTGGCTACACCGGAAGCGTTCGCGAAGGATCCAGGATTAGTCTGGCAATGGTATCGAGAGCGCCGCCGGCGCATTCGCAATGCGCAGCCAAATCCAGCGCATCAGGCGATCGCGAAGCTAGCGCAGCACGCGCAAGAGGTCCTCCTGGTCACCCAGAACGTGGATGATCTGCATGCGCGCGCTGGCTCACCGAAAGAGAAAATGGTGCAAATTCACGGAGATATTTTTGTCACGTGCTGTTCACGCTGCGATTTTCAGCGAAGCGATCTCGAGCACGATTACGAAGATATCGATGTTCCGAGATGTCCGCGATGCGAGGGACTGATGCGGCCCGGTGTCGTGTGGTTCGGCGAACAATTACCGCGGGACGAAGTTCGGCGGGTAGAGAATTATTTGGAAGCCGGCCCTTGCGATTTCGTGATCGTAGCCGGAACAACTGCCACGTTTGGGTACATCATCGATTGGGCGCTGCGCGCCCGCGCCAACGATGGCAAACTAATCGAAGTGAATCCGGAAGAAACGCCGCTTTCGCAATTTGCGACGCAACAGGTGCGCGAGTCAGCCGCGATCGCGTTGCCACGGTTAGTCGATCAATTTATCTCGCGTCGAAATTTCCTGTAGGGGGTGCTTAGCGTCCCGTGTAGGAGTGGATCGATGCGGTTGAGAAGTTCCTAGAAATAGGGCGCGCGCGAGAGAGAGGAGTAGAACTTTAGATTGGTGCGATCTGTCCATCAGGAAGTGGCTTTTCGACAGGAAGCCAACTTGTAATTCGTCCTGTGCGGAGAGGAACTTTCTGGCCTTCATTCACGAACGTTTTTAATCCGCACTGTTTCGCGACTGATTCCGCGACTTGCAAGACAACAACATTCTTGCCATCCACCGTAACGGTTCTCGGGTCTATTTCTGGTGCATTTTGGCCAAACTGCGATGCGACCTGCAGGAGGCGGTTTATCGCTCGGTCGGGGTTGACGATGTGTTCGAGACCTTCAGATCTCGGCAGCGCGGGAATGCCATCGCGCTCTGCTACTCCGATAATGAAGCTTCCCCCTTTCATGTTTGCCATACCGCATATCTGATAAACAAGCCCATCTAATTCTTTTCGATCGGAGAGCGCCGCTGCCCTCTTGTAATCCAGGCGCGCACTTTCCTCGGCGCCCTCGCTAAAGAGCTTCTCTATATTTGCTGCGCGAATCTTGTGTGCAGGAACGTCCCAAATTGGAAGAGAAGCATTGACTTGATGTTCAAAAGCGTGCGGAAGAAATTTTAGCTGTTGTTTCCGACGTACTAAATGGACGAAGTGCCGCAGCAAGCCTGGATAGCCTGCCTGATTTAAGTAATGCCAAATAGAATAAGGATCCGTCAACTGCCAGAATCGCGGCTCAAATTCTAAAAGTGTGGTCTTCGGTCCACTCAGTTCGTTTTCGTAGTAATAGACAGCTTTACGCACAAGATAACTTGGTGAACTCCCGAGAATCACAAGAGCGCCGAATTCATGCTTGGATAAATACATTTCAAGCTCCTCAACACTTGTGGCTCTCTCCCACTTCCAGCGATCTCCGGTTCCCAACATTTCATTAATAAAATCTTCTTCCCTTGCATGATAACCGTGTTCGATTTCTTGTTGACCAAAGCGGCCTTTTTCGATCGAAAACCCTTTTGGATTCGTCCAGAGAAGGACTCGGAATATTCGTGGCCTTATAACATTGGCGACTTCCGAAAGCCGTTCGCAGGCTATCCGAATTGGGTAATCCTTCGACCCATATAGCGGAGGGGCATCCGTCATGGTCCTGCCATTTCCTCATCCAAAATCTCACGAACCGTCAGCGGTTTAATTTCGCATCCGGTCGTGCGGCGAAATCGATCAATCTCAAACAACGCATCGCGACTAAATTCAAACCCGACGAAGTAGCCCAGCCTTCTTGACGCAGCTTTAACCATCGCTCCGAGCATAAAACCACCGCGACCTCCGTCAACGATCCGCTACAACTGTCCGATCGCGAGCAAATAGCGTTGGGCCGATCGAGTGACTGCTGCTTTGGCGTCGGATAAGACGTTTGCTTTCCACCAGCCGCCGTAAATTTGGTCGAACGGGAATGGATCGGTCCTTTCGAGAATGCGATGAATGGCTGCGGCTCCGAGCGGAATCAGGTTCGGATAGCTCCGCATGAAGCTGACGTAACGGCGGTCCTGCACCACGGTAATGATGTCACCGGTGAGCAATGCGCCTTTGCCGTTCGCACCGGCTGGCCAGTGCAACACAGTGCCGCCTTCGAAGTGTCCGCCGCAATTGATCAGCGTGAGGCCATCCCAGAGCGAAAAGGTTGTTCCTTCCCAGAACTGAATCCGTGGACTCTTGCGCATGACCCAATGTCGGTCGGCCGCATGCAAAAAGATTTGCGCATCAAAATGGTCCGCCCATTCGATAATTGACGAATAGAAATGCGGATGGGAAATGGCGATCGCCCGAATACCGCCACGGGTTTTCACTTCAGCGACTGTCTTGTCGTCCAGCAATGAAATGCAATCCCAGAGCAGATTTCCGCCGGGGGATTGCAAGAGCAATGCGCGCTGGCCGATGGCAAATTCCGGCTCTGTGCCGATGCCGAGAAGTTGCGGCGCTTCGTCTTCGAAGCGGTTGTGATGATCGGTGGTTAGTCGTTCGAGCGTCGTGCACTGCTGACCGCCGTAACGAACAAATTGCCGTTCGTCTTCGCAAATTGTGCAGCGCAACGGCGGCGTGGCAGTAGCGTCAAACTGCGTTCCGCATTGGATACAGATGAAGTTTTCCATCGCCTTCTGAACTTAGCGCACTGGCGCGATAATCCACCCTCGAAGGAAAATCGATGTAGAGGCGCGGTATAGCCGAGTGCCCGTCCCAATTGCATGAAAATCTGATTATTTTTTTCGCTAGCGCCGGATGACATCGCGAACAAAACTAATCTCATGAAGAATTACACTAAGATTCTGTTTTCGATTCTGGCGGCAGTGATTTGTACGGCAACTTTTGCGGCCGACAAACCGACTTGCAAAAAGACCGGCAAGAACTGTCCGATGAACGACAACAAGGAGTGCAACTGCGGAAAAAGTTGCGACTGTTAAGGGAGACGAACATCGATCTTGAATTCGGGAGCGCATCCTTCCTCGCCGGAAAATATTAGCTAGAAGCTCCGGTAAGCCGCCGGAGACAAAACGCGAGGGGCGCGTGTCGAAGACGGATGGCTCGGCCATCCGTCCTTACCATTTGTCAGATTTAATCTTTGTGGCGGATTGAGCCTGCGCCGGTGATGTGTTTCTCGACCGTCTTTGGATTGCCAGAATAAGAAACTTTGCCAGCGCCAGTGATTGCCACTTTTAATATCTCGCTGACGGCAAGCTCGGCGTCAGCTGCGCCGGTCGTGGAGATTTCAGCGGTTTTCGTTTGAAGACCATTCGCCTTTAACTCGCTAGCTCCAGTCATATCGGCCAGGAGTTCGTCGACGCTGCCATCGAGTGTCACGCGCGATGCGCCTGTCGATTGGAAAGCGAATTCCGGGCCGGCAAGCTGAGTTGCGGTCAGTCTCACTGCGCCGCTAATCTTTGCCCCGCTACGTCTAGGGCTCGAGATCACGACTTTAATTCCGTGAGTCGGCCAAATTTGGTCGCGCGTGTGCAAATGAAGGGTGTCGCCAGAAAAAAGATTTTCATCTGTTGTGATGCTGAGAGCGGGCGCGCCATTTTGCCATTCGATTAAGAATGCGCCGCCCGCATCAAGATTGGTAAAAGCGCTGATCGTGCGTTGATCGGTCTTAATATTGCCATTGCCACGAATTCCGACCCAATGGCATCCGACGACCAAAGCAACGCATCCGGCAAAAAACATGATCGTGATCTTCTTCATGGAAATTGTGCCTCCTCTTATTACGATGCGATAACGTCCGGCCGTGGATTCAAGAATTTGCGCCTACTTCACAATCTTCAGTTTCACTGTGTCTACCAAGACATCGTCAACGTAGAAGTCCGCCCGATAATCCCCGAGTGCCCAGCCATCGTCTGGACGTGAGAGAATAAATGCTCCCTGGGAGCGTGGGCCTTCCGTGATCGTTGTGGCTTCGTCCACCTTATAGTCTGGAGGAGCATCGTCGCCGATGTTCTCCGCGATCCAGACCGCCCGCACTTTTGCGTCTTTCCGCAAGTGGTCTCCTTGCCAGCGCGCATAAATCTGAGCTGTGTCCGATGAA
>QHOQ01000190.1:3489-3996 GCA_003219355.1 Verrucomicrobiota bacterium | reverse complement strand
GCCGGCTAGGCGTCGGCTGCAGCGCCTGGTTAGGTGCCGTAGCTATCATCACGGCGGTAACAGCACATTTTCGCCCATGTACTGAACGAGTACTCCGTTCGCGTTGCGACTTACAACGGGCAAACTGGTACCAGCTGGAATCGTAGCCATGCCGTACTTCACCTTTACCTGGATCGGCTTGTCCAGCCTGATGGTGTCCGCTGCTGGCGCGGCGCCGGCAGCCGCAGGTTGCTGACCGCTGCGTTCAGCATCTCGTTCACGCGAAGACAAAGCGTTGATGTTCTGCCGCAGTTGAGCGGCGCGCTGCGACCAGTTTGTCTTCAGCTGCGTATTAAAGAAGTTGTCATTCTGCGCAGCCTCCTGTTTGCGGTTTTGTTGCTCGTGTTCTTCTCTTTGCAATTCAAGTCCCGCTAACTGCGCGTCTGCCCGGGTCCCGTGCGTGGGAATGTCTTTTCGATGGGCACCGAGGTCTGACGGCCCATGTACGGCAGCGGAGCCTTGCAAGCT
>QHOQ01000190.1:0-3414 GCA_003219355.1 Verrucomicrobiota bacterium | reverse complement strand
TTGTCTACGTCAGGAGCCTTTGACCATTGATCAGCAAACTGCTCACGCAGTTGGGTGACACGAGCACGCGGCAATGGAACTGGCTTTGGCTGGCCGATGGGGGACAAGATCCTGTCGAGGTGGTTTCGAAAGAATAACGACAGAAGCTCGGATGGTTTCTGCTGTGCGACTACAGTGGTAGTGAGGAGTAAGCTTGCAGCTGCTGAGACGATACGGATAGCTTTCATAGGCGAATGTTTGGGTGGCGTGGTTTAGGCATCTAACGAGAACAAGATCAGTCACCGCTGGTGAAAGTGAGCGTGATCTGCAATGAATGTGTTTTAATCATGGAAAGTGAAGCTGTACACCGCCAGCGGTTGGCTTCAGCGTCTTCCATGAGAAGGCATTCAAGTTAAAAATGAAATTCATTTCATTGCTTTGTTATAAGATGGGGATGGCGGTTGGGATCGGGCTTCCATGCGGACTCGCTGATCGGTCCATGTTTAGATCCAAGTTACCGCAAAAGGGTGGAACGTTGCCATCTGGTTATCGAAGTCTCTTAATCAGTCGCTTCCATGCGATGCAGCGCAATCGTTCCAGATCGTCGGTCCTCTTGCTCGCCATTTAGGCAAGCTCCGGGAAAAGGTTGGTAGGGTTGTTGGCTCTTCCACAAACTAAGTAGCAGCACGGCAAGTTTTCGCGCCACCGCTACCGTCGCCCGCTTCTTGGCCCGCGCCGTTCTATCGGCCGCCAGCATCAGGCCATAAGCGCGCAAGGCACTTTGCGGGCCGAAGGGACCGAGGATGTAGTGCGCGGCGCTAACGAGCAGCCGGCGCAGGTAAGCGTCGCCGCGCTTGGAGATACGCAGCTGCGGGTCGCTCTCGCCGCTTTGATCGCGCCGTGGACATAAGCCGGCGTAGGCTCCGACGTCGCGCACGTGTGCAAAACGATTTGGATCCTCAATCTTGAGGACAAAATAGAGGGCCGTGATTGGTCCGACCCCGGGGATCTGCTGGAGTTGCGCGCTTTGCGGATACTTCATTTGGGCCAGGGTGTTGATCTCTAGTTCGAGCATCTTAATGCGCGCAGTGAGTTCGGCCAGAGCCTGCACGCTGGGCGTAATCATCTCACGCACCGACTCGGGCACCTCTTCCATCACCACTTTGTGGAAGCGCGCACTGGATGGATTACGCACCGTGTAGCCAAGACTCTTCAGCGTGAAGCGCACAGAATTGATCACCGCCACTCGCGCTCGCACCAGGCTGTCGCGCAGCTTAATGCGCAAGAGATCCTGTTGCGCCTCCGCCGTGCCGTGACGAACCGGATAAAGCAGAGCCAGGTCCATTCGCCCAATACGCGCCAGCATCAGCGCATCACGCTGGTCACTCTTGCGCTCATGCTGATAAATCGCTCGCACCTTGCGCGGATTGGACACCACTACCCGCCAGCCAAGTGCCTCCAGAAATCGACTGATCCACGGACTATGTGCTCCCGCCTCCATCACCCCGAGCGCACCGTGATAACGACCGGCCAGCTTCCTCAGCGAGACTCGATCGTTACAGATGCTGTCTTGCTCGACTACTTCTCCCCGTTCATCCAGCGCACAAAACCTGTGCCGTCGATCTCCCAAATCCAATCCTACCGTAATGTTACTGCTCTTGGTTTGTTGCTTCATAGGCGTCGAGCTTACCTGAGCGCAAGCGCTCAGACGCTCTTCGCCTTCTCATCTAATCTGGTTAGACCCTTGGCTCGCCATGATCATTTCGCGGGATTCTCGGGCTCTGGCATGGACATCCCACCTATAATCTGCCAGTCCGGTCCGCTCCGGACCCACGCATGCGTGACACGCAGCTTATGCTGCGCCCCACTGCCATCTTTGTCCATCCATTGGAACGTGATCCAGTAGCATGCGAAGGCGACATCTCCCGTCACTTGAAGACCAGCAGGTTTGAAATCGCCAGTCTTAAACGCGAGGGCCTTACTAGTCTGAGATGTGATCCAGTCGGTAATGTGATCTTTGCGCACAGGCGAAGAACTAACGTACGGCCAACCCAGGAAATCCTTGTGCCACAAATTCGCATAGGAGGCGAGATCATTAGTCTCGACGTATCGCCAATACGCATGCTCAAGATCCCAGAGAGTCTGCTCGTCGAGTGAGCGTTCTGAGGGAAGCGCACGTCCCGCTGCGCAGAGTAAACAAACGAAGATGACGACATGGAAACGGTTCGTGGGCCTAAGGAAAACAAGCTCAGCCGCGGCTCAGGGGAGCGCAAGTCGAAGACCGGCCGTGGCGGGTGGCAGTTCGAGACAGCACACTAGCTACGCTGGACATGCAAAAAACAACGCCGTCTGAGACAGCCCGCTCGCGAACACTTTCGGAGTTGGCCGCAGGGCCTGGTTAGGCGTTTTCATCTCTGCCCCGGCGAAAAGCACGCCGACTCGGATCGAGCTTTACCCACGGGAGTTTGTCTTCTGTCCATATCGCGACCTCCGGATGAAAGGCCTTAGGATCATCGAGCGACGCTACTGTCACGTCAATCCAGTCAGAACTGACTTCGTCCTGGATAAACAGAGGCGTCCCACAACAAGAAGCGAACGAGCGTAATCGGTCTGCATATGAGACTCTACGCAGTTCACCGCTCAGAACCTCTATCGCCTTGCTGGGAACGCTACACCAAGTTACATACGGAGCAGCACTAGCCCGCCGGCAATCTTCGCAATGGCAGTCACTCCCCCGCTTTGGCCTAACGTGTAGACGATAGCGGACGCCTCCGCATAAACACCCGCCCTCGATTGTGCTTGCCATACGCCTAACGAGACTCAACATCAGCGACGGCTGGCGGGTTGGCGCGTCACGGCGGGTTGAGGGTGGAATTTCATGGAAAGTGAGGAACCGAGGCTACCAGCCAGCCTGCTCACGAACGCTTTCGGAGTTCGCTGCGTCGCCCGGTTAAGCTTCATGGTTGTTTTCGGCAGTGGCGTTTCCGTCGCTCATAATGGCTTAAGCGCGGCTGCCGTGAAAGAGCAAAGATCGTCTCGGTAAGATCGCTGAGTCTGATCTGCTTCCGAACAATGCAGCCTTTGTCTACTCTCTAAAACAGTCCGGCACTTGCCAGTTGTATTCGCCAGATAGGGCCGCCCACATAGAGTGGGCCCTCTGCCTTGACGAAGGCCGGGGCCTCGCCGCCGAGGACCCATACGTGGGTGTCCGCCGGTTGCTTCCCCATCAGACGGGCTAGGAAGCCGGTGACGCCTCCGATTTCCACTTTCACAACATAGTGCATAGCTTGATGACGGAACCTTCCAATCGTGAACGGTTCCTCACCGTGCGGGAGGATCGCAAGCTTGACGAGCCGCGGCTTTGGCGTGGTCGCCACCATTGACACTGTCGTCCGCGGCACACTCGGTTTTATGTCCTTCATTAGCGTGAAGAGC
>QHOQ01000063.1 GCA_003219355.1 Verrucomicrobiota bacterium | reverse complement strand
GCAGGCGGAGGAACTGCTTTTCGCCGGTCCGCAGGCAGTTGGTTTTGCCAAGGGGCTTTTCCAAGGGTATTTCGTCTCGGATTGGGTGATGCCTTATCCCCGCATCCCGGCAACGGAGCAAGCCGAGTTGGATAAAACTCTTATCGAGCTCCGCCAATTTCTCGACGAACATCTCGACCCCGCCGAGATAGATCGACAAGCAGATATCCCGCGCGACGTCATCGATGGGCTGGGGCGCGTCGGTGTGCTTGGTGCGACCGCGCCAGTGGAATACGGCGGACGCGGTTTTACCCAGATGGTTAACTGCAAACTGCTGGAGGAAATTGGCCGTCGGTGTGCATCGACGTCGGTTTTCGTAAACGCGCATCATTCCATCGGGATTCGCGCGTTGCTGCTTTTCGGAACACATGAGCAAAAGCAGAGATGGCTTCCCAAATTATCGACTGGCGAACAACTTGGCGCGTTTGCGTTGACCGAACGTGAAGCAGGCTCCGACGCGGCAAACGTGCAAATGCAGGCGCACCCGACCGAGGACGGCGCCCACTTTATTTTGAACGGCGAAAAGCGTTACATCACAAACGCGGGAATCGCACAGGTGCTCACAGTAATGGCGCGCACTCCCATGCCCGGGTCAGACAAAACTGCGGTCACGGCATTTCTCATCACGCCCGACATGCCCGGCTTCACGTTACTGGAGGCCCGCATGCCGAAGCTGGGAATTCGGGGGACTGCGACCGGCCGATTCGCGCTGCGCGACGTCAAGGTTCCAAGGGAAAATATTCTCGGCCCGATGGGCAAAGGGCTGAAAGTGGCATTGACGGTGCTCGATTTTGGGCGAACCACATTTGGCGCTTGTTGCACAGGCGCGGCCAAGACGTGTCTGCAGCTGGCGGTCGACCACGCGAACACGCGCAAGCAATTCAATAAAACGCTCGGTGAATTTGATCTGGTCAAAAAGAAGATCGCACGCATGGCGGCAGACGCCTACGCGATGGAAGCGATGACCACTATCACTGCGTCGCTTATTGACCGTGGACTGGAAGATTACATGATTGAGACTGCCATGCTCAAAGTCTTCACGACTGAGCGGCTTTGGGAAGTGGTCAACGACGTTTTTCAGATTTATGGCGGCTCGGCTTACTTTGTCGATCTTCCGCTGGAGAGAATGCTGCGCGATGCGCGAATCAACCAAATCGGTGAAGGCAGCAACGAAGTGCTTACTTCGTTTATCGCGCTTGTTGGCATGCGCGGGCCGGGAATGGAGTTCAAGGAAATTTACGATACAGTGATGAAGCCATCCCGGGATCGGATGAGCAAAGCATGGGCTGCAGGGATGAATCGGCTTGGAGCGGCTATTCGTGTTCCTGATGTGCCTGTGCAAAGCGAGCAGCTTCGCGGGCATGCGCGAAAGCTTGGTCGCTTGATCTGGCGTTTCAACTTTGCCGTTAATCGGGCGTTGATCATTTATCGCGAGCCAATCCTCGACATGCAGCTTGTTCAGGAACGGATTGCCGGCGCGGCCATGGACCTTTTTGCCTCGACATGTGTGCTCAGCCGCCAGGATGCCGAGCTTCAGTTCGCCCGCCGAAATGGAGACTCTGCGCCACTTGATCACTCCGCCGCCGACTTGTTTTTGCGTCAATCGTTTCGCCGAATTCGTCGCTTCCTTGGTGGGCTTACTGATAATGACGACAAAT
Source organism: Verrucomicrobiota bacterium (assembly GCA_003219355.1). Classification (GTDB taxonomy): domain Bacteria; phylum Verrucomicrobiota; class Verrucomicrobiia; order Chthoniobacterales; family UBA10450; genus Udaeobacter. The sequence goes on along the minus strand of QHOQ01000063.1, from coordinate 27,135 downwards.
CGATGCTCGCGACAGCAAATTCGGTTTTGGGTAAGCCGCGCAGCTAGATGTGGCCGCACGCATTTACACCGACAAAGACGCCGATCTTCGCTGGCTGAAGAGAAAAACATGCGCGGTGATCGGGTTCGGAGCGCAAGGCCGCGCTCACGCTCTCAATCTTAGGGACAGCGGGATCAGTGTTATTGTCGGGCTGTATCCTGGCAGCAAGTCCCGGGTGCGGGCCAGGCGAAGTAGTCTCGAAGTACTAGATACAGCTGAAGCCGCGCGACGCGCGGACATTATTTTTTTCGGGCTCTCGGACACGCAAATGCCAGTAATCTATGCCGAACAAATCGCTTCGAGTTTACGTCCTGGCCAAACCCTGCTTTTCGCGCATGGATTTGCAATTTATTATCGCACGATCATCCCACGCAAAGATGTCGATGTTGTGATGGTCGCTCCCAAAGGCCTGGGACCGATGGTGCGCCGGGAGTTTGTGAGAGGCCGTGGTGCGCCCGGACTGATCGCGATTTATCAGAATCCCAGCCGGCACGCCAAGCAAACAGCCCTGGCTTGGGCAAAAGGAATCGGCTGCACGCGTGCCGGGGTGCTCGAAACCACTTTTCGTGAGGAGACGGAGACAGACCTTTTCGGCGAGCAAGCAGTACTCTGCGGCGGCACGTCAGCACTCATTCGTGCTGGCTTTGAAACGCTTGTTCGTGCCGGCTATCCACCCGAACTCGCATACTTCGAATGTCTGCACGAATTAAAGTTCATTGTCGATCTCATCCACGAAGCGGGAATTGCCGGAATGCGCAGATTGATTTCCGATACGGCCAAATGGGGCGAGTTGACGGTCGGCCCGAAGATTGTCGATCAAACAGTTCAAAGGCGGATGATGGCGGCGCTGCGAGAAATCCGCTCAGGAAAATTCGCGCGCGATTTTATTCAAGAGATGAAGACCGGCGGGCGTCGTTCCGCGAAGCTACTAACGGAAAGCGAAAAGCATCCGATCGAGAAAGTAGGCGCGCGGCTTCGCGGACTAATGAGTTGGAAAGCGAAAACAAAAAACCCTTAGCGGCGCTGCCGCGCTGGGCAGCGCGCCACTTTCGGCGAACGCGGTCTTCCCGAAATTATTATTTCTGCGCCACGCGCCCGATAACTTCCATCGGGCTTTCGGTAGTCGGATCTAATCCCTCGAACCGAACACATGCTTGTGGAATGCCAGACGCTATCGTCCTCACGTAGCAGATTTTGATGGCCCTTTTCTGGGTGATCTGCTGATTTGGCGCCACAACTACGTTTTTGTTCGGATCTGCAAATGCCGATGCGCAAAATGCGAGTGCGAGCACGCCACTTGCACATCGAGCCGACCAGCCGCAGAGGCGACTGAACCTACTTCTTGTTTTCATGCCTGAATTGTGATCCCGTTGCAAATTTTGTGCAAGCCTATTCGGAGTGGCTTTAGGACAAAGAAGCGATCGTTTCGGCCACCGTGAATGCGGCTAACTGGCAACTCGTAAATGCCGGCATCAATCCGGCCAGAGAAAATGCTCCAGACGCAGACGTTTGAGCCGCTCCTTTGCCTCTTCGCTCCGGGTGCCGCTGGATGCGGCCAGTTTCTGGTAGACAGCAGCAGCAGATTCCCATTTTGAATTGTCTTCCAACAGCCGCGCTGCATTGAATCCGGCTTTGTAATACCAAAACAGTTCACGCGTCCGATCCGGGCGCAGATCATCCTCCAAGACTTTGTAAAACGTGGCAAGGGCGCCAGCTCGGTCGCTTTTTTTCTCCAAACAGAGGCCCTTTTTGAAGAGTGCTTGGTTGCGCCAGTGAATTGGCTCGTTTTTGTCGGATGCCAACTGATCATAGACTTCGATCGCGCGCTGATAATTGTTCGAGTCGCTTCCGCCCATCTCGAAAAAGATGTCTCCCTTGCCGCAAAGCGCCTCTTGCTTCTCCGATGTTCCAGCCGCGCTTTTTAACACCTCGTCGTATAACAAGAGCGCATCCTGCGGCTTGCCCAGCTTGCGTTCGATAACAGCTTGTTCGTTGCGTGCGGCCCATTTCAGGTCGCCATTTAACTGCGCCACCTGATCAAACAGCACAATCGCCTGGTCGAGCGAATGCTTACCCATGCTCGACATGGCCGATTCCGCCGCAAAAAAGAGCGCTTTCTCGCCAAGCGGACCGCCCGGATTCTGCTGCGCGAGCATTTCAAACTGCGTCTGTGCGTTTGCAAAATCCTGACGCCGGTAATAAATCTCCGCTAATTTCATTCGAACCTCTGCAGTGAATGACGAGGCGGCATGTTGTTGTAGAAAGCGATTCGCAAGTTCGATGACTTTCGTCTCGTTAACATCTGCTGAATCCTCAATCCAGATCATGAGATAATCGGCGCGCTCCGCCGCCGCTGTCGTTGGGCTTGAATCGGCCGCTCGAGCTAGATTCTTCCGCGCTTCATCGAGACGAGGCGGCGTGGAATGGAATGCCAGTTCAGCCAAACCAACCCAGGCTTCTGAGACGCGGGGATTCTTGGGAAAATCGCGAATAAATTGCTGCAGCGATTCTGTCGCTTTCTTATCTCCTTTCGCGGCTTGCATCAAACCTTCCTCCAGGCGTAGACTGGCGCGCGATTCTTCATCGCCGCCCTGCTTTTCAAGTGCATTGTAATCGGCCAAAAAACGGGCGTGATCACCGAGTTGCAGCCAGCCCGTGGATGCGTTGAAAAGTGCAAGCTTCGCCCACGGCGAAGTGGAACGCCCGATTTGTTCGAAGGCCGCAGTTGCCACCTCAAAGCGTTTCGCGAGGTACTGCGTTTGCGCGGAGAGAAGATTGATTCGATCGACCAACTGCGCTTCTGGATGAAGCACACGCGCATCGTCCAAAATCGCAATGGCTTCATCGAAATGTCGATCTTCCAGTTCAAGTTGTGCGAACTCTAATAAAGCGGGCGCGAGCGCCGGAGATTTTACCTCGATATGGCGCAGATCGCCGAGCAATTGCCGAGCTCGATCTCGGTGCCCTGCGCGAACTTCAAGGTCAGCAAGGCGCCATCGGGCGAATTCGCGTCGTGGTTCTTCCGGATTGCGCACCCATTTTTCCAGTTCGCTACGTGACGCTTTCCGCTCCGCGCGGTAGAGTTCGTCTAGCTTTGCGAAGAGAACAGGCAGGTCCGGATCCGCCGAATGACGATCGATAAATCGCTCAAGGACGTCATCCCCGGCTTCCGGTGTTTTTAATTGCAAGTGCGCGTCGGCGATTCCAAAGAGTGCCGCGATCAGGGTGGCATGAGTCGCCCCCTCCGGTCTTTTCAGAAGCGCTTCAAACACTCCGATTGCTCTCTCGGGTCGTTGTAAAATCAGCTCCAAACGTCCGCGTAGAAGGCGTCGCTCCTTTCGTTCCGCGACCGACTTGGGTTGGATTTCATCAAGGATGCGCCGCGCGTTGGCGGCGTCGGCCCTCTCGATATACAATTCGGCCGATCGCAATTGTGCGCGGATACGCCATTGTTTGTCGCGAAGGAGAATCAATATCTTCGCCAGGGCTTCATCCTGTCTTCCCAACGCACGCAACATTTCCGCCGCTCCAAAAATAGCTGCTTCGCGAAATGATGAACTTTGGTCCGCCTCCAGTTCCTTGTAGAGCAGCAGTGCGTCGGCCCATCGATGCAAGTTGGCAAAGGCCTGCGCACGCCAAAACTTTGCTGCAGGAAGATCGCGCAGTCTGGAATCCGCAAGCAACACCAGCGCGTCCTCTGGTTGCCTTGCGGTCACCTGAGCTTCGGCAAGCTTTGCGGCGACCGCGCGCCACTCTTCATCGGCCAACCCGCTGTCGAGCAAGGCTCGCAAACGTACGACGGCCACTTCCGGTACGCCTTCCACTAACGGTCCCGTCGCCTCCATCAGTGCTGGCGAAATTTCTGCACGCAATGATTGTGAAAACCAGATTGACAACCCGATCAAAGCGATTCCCCGCACCCGTCTCTTCCACCAAAGGCCGAGCCCGCGGTGGTCCGCACTGGGCGTCTTCTTCATGGCAGCTTCAACATCGGTCGCAGATACCTGCCTGTGAAACTATTTGGAAGATCGACAATTTGTTCCGGCGGACCAGCCCCAACGATCTCACCGCCGCGTTCGCCGCCTTCAGGCCCTAGATCAATAATCCAATCTGCGCATTTAATCATCTCTAGATTCTGCTCGATCACAATCACCGTGTTACCCGCGTTGCGCAGCTTCATCAATACTTGCAGCAATTTCTCGATATCGGCGAAGTGCAATCCAGTCGTCGGCTCATCGAGAATGTAGACCGTCCGTCCGGTCGCCTTTTTCGCGAGCTCCGTAGCGAGTTTGACGCGTTGCGCTTCCCCTCCGGAAAGGGTGGTTGCAGCTTGACCAAGTCGCAGATAACCGAGGCCCACATCTAGCAAAGAATTTAACTTTTCGGAAAGGCTCGGCACATTCCGAAAAAAGCGCGCCGCTTCATCCACCGTCAGATCGAGAACGTCGGCAATGTTCTTACCCTTGTAAGTGATCTCGAGCGTCTCGCGATTGTAGCGCTTGCCGTGGCACACTTCGCATTCCACGTAGACATCCGGCAAAAAATGCATCTCAATTTTGATCAACCCACCGCCTTCGCAATTTTCGCAACGGCCGCCTTTGACATTAAAGCTAAACCGCCCCGCATCATAACCGCGCACCCGCGCTGCGGGCAATTGACTGAATAACTGGCGGATAGGCGCGAAGGCGCCGGTGTAGGTCACTGGATTGGAGCGGGGCGTCCGGCCGATCGCACTTTGATCAATCACGATCGTTTTGTCGATCTGTTCCACTCCGCGAATTGCCCGATAAGCGCCGGGTTTTTCTCTTGAATTGTAAAAATGCCGAAAGAGAGCGCGGCGCAGAATATCATCCACCAGCGTCGACTTGCCGCTACCGGACACGCCCGTTACACAGGTGAGACAGCCGAGAGGGAAAGAGGCGTCGATTTTTTTGAGATTGTTCTCCGCTGCGCCTTCGACTGTAAGCCAGCCATCATGATGGTTAATTGATTGTGGTCTGACGCGCTGCTTTGGAATCGGAATGCGCGCGCGTCCAGAAAGATAGTCTCCAGTTAAGGAATTTTTCGCGCGAAGAATTTCTTCGATGCTCCCTTGAGCAACGATCTCACCGCCACGCGGACCCGCGCCCGGACCGAGATCGACGATGTGGTCCGCCGCGCGGATGGTTTCTTCATCGTGTTCAACCACAATCACGGAATTGCCGAGATCGCGCAGTCGCCGTAGCGTTCCTAGCAAGCGCGCGTTGTCTCGCTGATGCAAGCCGATGCTCGGTTCATCTAAAACGTAAAGAACCCCGGCCAGGCCAGAGCCAATCTGCGTTGCTAGCCGGATCCGCTGCGCTTCTCCGCCGGAAAGCGTGCCGCTCTCGCGATTTAGGGTGAGATATCCGAGGCCAACTTCGATAAGAAATTGCAGGCGCGATCGAATTTCGTGCACGACCTCGTTCACGATCAATCGTTGCTGCGCGGATAGGTCGAGATCCGCAACGTAGCGCGCCGCCGCCTCGATCGTTTGCTCGCTGATTTGATGAACATTCAATTCGCGGGCATGTCGATCTTTAATTGTGGCAGAGAGAATCTCCGGTTTAAGCCTGGCGCCGCCGCATACTTTGCACGCCTCGCGCGTCATGAACGCGCGGATGCGATTGCGAGTGAACTCGCTTTGAGTTTCTTCATAGAGCCGCTGCATCTGGGGAACGAGTCCTTCAAACGGGCGCCGCCTTTTATTGGACCGGCCGTTACTGCTTAGACTCATTTCGATTGGCTGATCGCGGGTGCCAAAGTAAAGCGCTTCCTTAAATCGCTCGGGCAATTCGGCAAAAGGCACGTTTTCATTAACATCAAAGTGTTTCACGAGCGCACTTTGCAAGTGACGATAGTATGCCTGCATTCGCTTTGTCCCGCGCCGCCATGGCGTGATCGCGCCTTCAGCGAGTGTTTTATCGGGATCGGAAATCATCAACTCCGGATCGCATGCCAATTGCGTGCCAAGACCGTGGCATGCCGGACAAGCTCCGAGGTGACTATTGAATGAAAAGTGTTTCGGAGTCAGCTCGCCTAGCGTGAACCCCGTGTCTGCATTTCCGTAATCGGTCGAATAGCGGAGTTCTTCCAAAGTATCGCTCAATTCGGCGTCGGATGCTCGCTTTAGCACAACCACTCGGTTTCCGCCCCATTTGAGCGCAGTCTCAATCGAATCAGTCAAGCGGACGCGAATTCCATCGCGCACGATCAGCCGATCTACTACCGCCTCAATCGTATGTCGCTCGCTTTTTTTAAGCCGAATGGGTTCCGACTGATCGAGCTCGGCGATCTGGCCGTCAATCCGAACGCGAATAAATCCTTCGCGTTTCGTTTTCTCGATTACATCCCGAAATTCGCCTAGCTGGTTTTCAATCAGCGGTGCGAGCACGATCACTCTTGTCTCTGGCTCGTATGCAAGAATTTGATCGACAATTTGTTGCGGCGTCTGCCGTCTAAGCGGCTGCCCTGTGAGCGGATCGTGCGGTTGAGCGACTGCCGAAAAGAGGACGCGCAAATAATCGTAAATTTCGGTCGTAGTTGCAATGGTCGATCGCGGGTTAGTCCCGGCGCTTCGTTGCTCGATGGCGATCGCTGGTGACAGACCCTCGATCAGATCGACATTTGGCTTTTCCATCTGATCGAGGAATTGCCGCGCGTAAGCCGAGAGGCTCTCGACGTACCGCCTCTGTCCCTCTGCATAGAGAGTATCAAAGGCGAGCGACGATTTTCCCGAGCCACTTAAACCCGTGATAACGACGAACTTCTCCCGTGGAATTTCCACGTGGAGATTCTTTAGGTTGTGCTGGCGCGCACCACTGATCTTGATAACTTGCGCAGGCATTCTGACGAGAAACGTCGAACCTTTTAGTCAAGCACAACCATCTTCCTTTCTCCAGCAAAAAGAGCTCTTTCAGAAAACAAGACCCGCGCTTCACTAGGTAGCGGTAGCGTTTTTTGCACGTGGCTGTCACAGGTTGATTTTGATCCTGCTTCCCAATATGTTCACAAACCTTAATCTGACGGACAGGGAAACAGGCTACAAAGCCTTCAAAGCTCCTCTTATCAAAACGATTCAGATCGAAGAAGCGAATCTGAACGGGCTCCATTGATTGTGTCCGATCAAACCGCGAGAAGACAAGCAGTGAGCGAATTCGCGCGTATCGCCGTCCTCATTCCCTGCCACAATGAAGAAGCGGCGATCGCCAAAGTCGTGACCGATTTCAACGCGGCGCTGCCGGACGCCGATATTTACGTTTACGACAACAATTCAAAGGACAACACGAATGAAGTGGCGCGTGCAGCCGGCGCCATCGTACGGAACGAGATGCGGCAGGGCAAAGGCAACGCCGTGCGTCGCATGTTCGCCGATGTGGAGGCAGATATCTACATTCTGGTGGACGGCGACGACACCTACGACGCGACGACAGCACCTTTGCTCACTCGAAAACTCGTAGACGATGGACTTGATGTCGTTTCCGGGCGGCGCATTGCGGTCGCCGGTACTATACATCGGGTCGGCCACGTGTTCGGCAATCGACTTTTGACCGGCCTCACTGTGCTGATGTTCAGGGTGAAGCTCCTGGATCTGCTGACCGGCTACCGGGTGATGTCGCGCCGATTTGTGAAATCTTTCCCTTTTACCGCCGAAGGCTTTAGCATCGAGACCGAATTGACCGTACACGCAGTGCGCCTTCTCATGCCCATGGCAGAGGTGAACACGCGCTACAAGGAACGGCCGCGCGGCTCTGTCAGCAAGCTCAATACATGGCGGGATGGCGTTCGTATTCTCTTCGCCATCGTGGGGCTGGTACGAGAAGAACGGCCCCTCGTGTTCTTCACGGCAATCTTTGCCGTATTGATGCTCCTTTCGCTCGTGCTTGGAACTCCCGTCGTGCTTGAATATCTAAAGACAGGGCTTGTCCCGCGTTTGCCGACTGCGGTTCTTTCGACAGGACTGATGCTTCTTGCCTTTTTTTCGCTAGCGAGCGGATTGATTCTTGACACGGTGACGCGCGGGCGATGGGAACTGAAGCGCCTGGCCTATCTTGCGATCGAGGGTCCCCACGATCTGAAATTACCATGAGTCATCGGCAGCTACGAACAACCTTTTAAGACAGCCAATGGATTAGACTTATATTTGTGTCTTAGCGCGGAACAGCAAGATTGTCGGAAAAGGATACGTCATATCCGTTGGAAAGCGTCCAAGTTGAAGCTCTTGTCCAAAAATCGTTGGGCAAACCCTATAACTCTTTTCGTACCTAAATCTCCCGTTCGCCTCCCCGTTTTTGATAGCAAGGTCCAGCAGCCCCGAATCAATTGGAACTGGAATTCCAACAAGGAAGAAGTCTGCTTTTTCGTCGGAATCCTGCACGCGGACTACTAGTTCCTTGCTTTTTAGGGGCTCAACAGCCGGCATTACTGTGTAAAAATATCCTACAAAGCGTAAAACGCCTATAGTCGTTGGCGTGTTACCGAGCAACTTCTGAAGGTCTTCGCGAAGAGCCAAACGCGCGTCCTTTCGTTGCATCGCCTTGATATATGCCATGTCAAAGCCCATCGACGGCAAAGCAGGTAAAAGTGATGCAGCTATTAAGAACAACCCTACTCTTTGCTGTTTCCGTAATAACAGCCACAGGTCGCCAAACGCGACGCCGACAAGGACACAGAATCCTGGAAAGAGAAGTATCGTCGCGCGAGCGAAAATTCCGCCTTCGTAGCCTTTGGCCATAATATAAAGATATAGCCCGGAGAAGATCAATATGGGGAAGCTTTGGCCGTAAAGGCTGCGCCTACAGCATAAATATAAGATCGCACAATATGGAAGCAGCCATAGAAACGGATACATCGCGCAGGGAATGAGGAAGAACGCATACTTCCAGACCACCGAAAAATTAAGCAGATTGCTTAATTTGAATTCCCAGAGCGTAACGTACGGAAACACGCTCCCCTTCATAGCGCTTATAACGCTCGGCAGATCGAGAAACAGCATCGGGTGACCCAGAAACAGTCCGAAAGCAAACCCGAAACCAATCAACCAAATCGGGCCTTTAAAGAAATGCCTAATGCGCTCGCGGAGTCGGATTTTGCCCCTCGGCAAATAATCGCATCGATCAAATAAACAATACAGGCATGGAACAACGACAATGATCGCGTTGGGAAAACGAGTCGCACCGGCTAAACCTGAAATGAATCCAACTACAAGGGGCATCCACCACTTTGGGCGCTTCCGGAACTTTAAAGACAGCCAAATGACTAGGCCACACAGCAAATTACTCAAGAGGTGCGTCCGCATAAAATGCGCATAGATAACCTGCATCGGCAGAACGGAGTAAACAAAAGCTCCGAGAAGGGCCGGATAAAAATGCTGAGTTGCTTCTCTAATCGCGAGAAAAACGATGATAATGGTGGAGAGGTCGAATAAAACTGACATCCATCGGCAGATATACAGAAGATGGGCGTGGTCTTTCGCTTCCATCTTTGTTGAGGCCGCCGACGCGAGTCCTATTTTGCTAGAGAGGTTAAGCGCAGCTTGGGGGAGAGCCCACAGATAATAATTGAACGTGCCCTCCACATAGGCTGAAGGAGCCCTGATATGGCCTCGCAGTAAATCGACCTGCAGCACACCTCTTAGGCTAATGAATTCATCTGGCTGAAAGTTTCGATTATGGCCGTAGCCACTCGTTAGGCCCCAACTTAACCCAGTTATCCGAAGATAAAGTGCTAACAAAAGCACCGCAAAAAAAAGAGAGAGTCGAATAACTTTCTTCGCGGAGACAAATTCCAGATCAGTTCCTCGAGGAAGCACGAATTGCATTTTAGCCTAAAACGGCATCCCATCGTCAGCTGCGACTGGAGTAAGCTTTAGAACTGCCACTTTGTCGCTGACGGAGGTATCGAGAATAGCCCAGCGATAGCCGTCGAGCTCGGGCAAACGCGATGCCTTTTCCTCCCTGTCTTTTTGCGAAACGAACAGGGCATAAATCGGAAGCGATTGATCCAAACCACGTTTGACCAGTGCTACCGCTTGCGGTCGATCGTAGCGCCAGATTCTGCTCCACCGATATTGGTGTTTTCCATCAAGGGGGGCCGCAATGAACGCTTCTGGCAAAAGCGCGTTCAAATAAACAGGGTCGATGTCGGAAAGGACGATGCCAGGCTGACCACTGAAGGTTTCAAGGAAATGCCGTTGCGCGACGAACTGCGCGGATTGGCGCGGAGGAACGGTGAAATGTAGAGCAGCCCACGCCTGCGACCGATTGATTTCGAACGTCTTGTAGCCGGAGCGCGAAGGGTAACCGAGACAGGCCGCGACGACCAAAGAAAAGATGGCGAGGGCGGCGACAACGCGTTTTCCCGCGACTAGGCTTTTCGCCGCCCAGGTCACAGGTAAAACCACAACCGCCACCGAGAGGATTAGAAGCGGCAGGTAGAATCGTCCATCCGCCGGGCTAGAACCTGCGGTTGCAGCAAGGAAACTCAAGCCAGCTAAAAAAGCGCAGGTAACGAATCGGCTGAGTCGCACAAAGCACAATCCGGCGCAAATCAGAAGAGCAAATGCGGCTACAAAGGATGTGCCGGTGCCAAAAATATTCGCCGTCGTAAATCCTTGCGGGGCAAGAGAGAACTCCCTCCACAAGAAGGCAGCGTTGGTTGGGACGTAGTGCAGAAAAAAGAGCAGAGGTTTGCGGAACTGCGCGCCGGAGACCTCATAAAAATACGGGACCCAAAAGCCGTATCCCGTTTTAAAGGGTGAATGAAACTGGATCGTGTTTAGTGCTAGCACCGGGCTGGCTGCCAGGGCAAAAACGATCAAAACCGCAGCACAATGAAGAAACCAGCGAAGAGGCGCTTCTCTGATTGGGAACAAAGCCATCGCCAGCAAAAGCGGCGCGAAGAAGAGAGACTGCACTCGGATGTTTAGCGAGAGGCCGAGAAAAATCGCCGACAGATAGATTTTCCAGCGGCGTTCCTCCTCGAGGCCCAAATACGCAAACATAAATGCCAATACAAATAACGTCGATGTGCTGATCTCACTCATCGACGAGCGGCAGAAAGTAAAAAAACCGGGTAGCGTAGCCAGTAAAAGTGCGGCAAGGCCGCCTGTTACCGGCATTGCTAGATAGGTATAAAAGCCAAACACGGCCAGAACCAGAAGCAAACCGATCGCTTGGTTCGTCCTAAACGGCGCCAGGATGGAATCTGCTTCCGGGAGAATTTTTAGCCAGGGGAGCATTAATGCCGGATAACCAATAGGATACCTCGACGGTAATTTATCGTATCCGATTTGGATTGAAGGCCATCGATCTTTCAGCAGTGCCTTCGCTTGCGCGAAATATTCTGTGGCATCCGGGTGTGGGCCAAGATCGAGCAGTGCGGTTTTGCGATAGTCAATTTTTAGCACCGCAAAGGAATAGAAGCTCAGCGCACAAAGAAAAAGCGATGTGCCGACTAGAAACGGCGCCGTTGCGACTTGCGAAACTATTTTCATAAGAAATTGTCGGTTCATTTCTAAAGAGCCGCACGGTTACACCGCGGTAAACAATACGCGGTGCACCGATCTGCATCATCCGAAGAGCAAAAAACCATCACGTGGTTCACTTCCTGATCGGAATCTGCACGGGAATTTTCTCCTCCGAGAGAGTCCCATCATCCGCGCTGCGAACTGCGTAATTTAGCTGCGGATTGTAATCCCTGATATAACCAAGAAATCCGATAATTGGGCCCAACTTGCTCAAATAAAACGTGCGATTAATCGACGGGCTCATTGGTGCAGAGCGCGCCACTCCGCAGATCACTCCAGTTGGATCGATTATCACCAATGTCCTTGGAACTAACTGCCCATGTTTCAATGCCTGCCCTCTCACGCGCGCTGCCGGGGCACCGTTATCGCATTCGAGTAAAGCGTCAACGGTGCACCGGCCCTGTAGCGCTTCTGGTTTAAGCCGTCCCCTAAATAAATCTGCTTCGCTAATCCCAATCCAATCTTGTAAGCCATCGGCGAACATATCCAGTCGGCGCGCGCGCAGTTGCCGGGCGAGGCGAGCAACTTGCGCAAGAATTCGTTTCAGATCGAGGGGATGTATTCCACCTATGCTCTGAGGGGCGTCAACAACTCCATTGATTAGGGCGGTAGCGCTTTTCTCGTATTCAAATTGGGCATACTTCGAGGAGAACCACGCCTGATAATGTGCTGGCCAAGCGAACACTGCTATTGCGAAGACGAGAAGAAGAATCGGCCACCGTCCCCAGCGCAGGAGTTCCGCACGCTCAATCCCAACCAAAAGCAGCCCCGTCCAAAAGAGCGAGCTCCAAAATAAATAGCGCGGGCCTAAAACCTCGGAAGGCAATAAACGAAAATATTCAGTCCGTCCGGCAACGACAAGGATCAACGCTAATATGTTGAAAATCATGAGGCCCAAGCCAGTGATTTCAAGGCCGCTTTTCCCGAGGTCACGGCGAATCATACGAGGTATGACGGCAAATCCTGTCAGCGCCAGCCCAGCCACACCGTACCACAATGCTAACGTCAAGGACTGGTCTGAATTTCTCAATGCTTTTCCGCCGTACCAAGCCGCAGCCGCACTAAAAATAGGACTGCCGACCAGTTTGCATAACTGGGTTAAAGGCGCGACCACCGCTGTTCCAAGAGAGCGCAACACGGCCTGGAATACGACATAATCCTTGAAGTGCGGCGGGAGCAACGCGTAGATAACCACTGTTGCCAGAGCGCCGAGGCAAAGTAACGCAACGGACCGCCATTGGAGACGTAGGCACCAGGCCAGAAGCAACAGAGTCGGCCAAATTGCCAAGCCTGTGCCAAAGCTAAAGGAAGCGAGAAACCCAGCGCACAGTATTACTGTCATTGCTGCCCAGTCCCCCGGTGTTTTCGGTAGGAAGAGAAAAGCGAGTGCCACTCCTGTCATCGCCGAAGAGTTTATACAATTAAGGCCGCCCGATGACGTGATGCTGGCCCGGGCCATCCAAAAATTGCCCACGATCACGACAAGAGTGGACAAGGTCTTCGCAGTAAGGCTTACGGTCGCGTCGCGCCAAACCGGGATCAACAGCAGTGACGCAGTGATAAAAAGTAGCGCCAGCCCGACAAAGAAGAGCAGTTGCTGGTCGCCATGAAAAAATCGAAGATCCGCCAGCCAGATAAAGCTTGGGAAAAACAGCGAATGACCATTGTGCTTCAGCAATGCGCTTTCGAGCCATGTGTGACTCAAGCAGAAGTCGTAAATCGACCAGAAATCTCCAGCCGTCACGGGCACCCGGCCTAGATAAAGATATGCAACTCCCGAAAGGAGGAAGACTGCGCCGACCAGCGTAGCGCATATCTGAACGACCCGCTCAACCGTAGCGGCACCCTTATGCATCCGGTGAAGTGGGCAGTCGCCCCTCAGCCAAGTAGTGGAGAAACGGCCGGGCTTGGAATCCATAGTCGCGGCGCGCCGCCGTGTTGCAGTACTCTTTTCGGAGCACGAGGCGATCCACTTGATCGCGCTTGAAAGCCACAGGCAATCGGAGCGCCGCGGCCGCGCGAAGCAGCATAATCGGCACGGGTACCGCAAGCAGTGGACGCACGGACGCCCGGAGCGCTCGCGCCATCTCGGGAGCGTTGCACGAGCGGTCGGCGCAGAGCGTGTAAGTCTGCTCAATCCTGCGACGCTGAACTGTTGCCTCCGCGATAAATTGCGCGGCTTCGTCCAGACTGATTGGGGCGTACTTGATTGAGCCGCCGCAGCGAAAGTCTGGCAGAATGTGCGTCTTGCGCGCGAGCGTGATCAGCGCGTCGATTCCCTCCCCAGCTTTTGAACCGTAAATCTCCGCTGGCCGGATGATTGTATAGTTCAGGCCGCTGGCGCGAATCGCTTCTTCGGCCAACCATTTGGAACGTCCATAAGCGCCACCATCGGGATGGGCGCAGATTGTGCTGAGGTATACAAAATGTTGTCGCGGATTGCAGACCGACAGCAGCTGTTTTGTGAGCTCGGTGTTCACCCGAAGGTAATCAGATGCATCGTCCGTATGTGTCACCGCAGCCATATGGAGTACGATCTGTGCCGCCTGCAAACCCGCCGGATGCCGAACGCATTCTTCCAATCCTCCCTGGAGGGTTTCCACTTCGGCATCTGGAATTTCCACAGTCCGCCTATGCACCACTGCCAGAATGTGGACCCGCGACGCCAGCCTAAGCAGGACAAGTCGGCCCAATAGTGAACTGCCACCAGTGACAAACAGCGTCTCCATCAAATACGTTTCCCAGCGCGTTGACTCCGGCGGTACCGGTACTCGATCAGATGTTTGAGGAATTCCAGAACTGCGCCCGGTTTCACGAACGATTTCCGACCTCCCAGAGAATGGAATTCAACAGGAATTTCATAGACACGGAGATTCAGATCGATGCAATTTAAGATTAACTCGGCATCGATGAACCAATCGTTAGACCGCAACTCCATTTTTCGATAAGTTTCGCGTGTCATGATCTTTGGTTTCGAGTTCACGTCCCGGAGTTTGTCCGAGCCGCAGAAGAAGAGATGAAAAATCCAATTGTATATGATCGAAATGAGAGTTCGATAAAGACCGTCTTGGCGGTGGACACGGTACGTCTTCACGAAGTCAAAATCATCGCTTTTTATCTTCGCGAAGCAGGAAAATATCGCCTCGACCGGGAACTGACCATCGCCATCAATGACGCCGATATATTTGCCACGGCAGGCGCTAAGCCCCCGACGCATATCCCAACCCATCGCCCCTTCTTTTGGCTCGGCCAGTACGCGCACATTGGGCAACCGCTCGGCAAGCTCCCGACAGACCTCGGGGGTTCGGTCGTTCAAGCCCTGCCAAAAATTCGCAACGAGGATCAATTCCCATTCAAAGCGAAACAGCGACATTATCTTGTGAAGATTCTCGACGAACGGGATAATTTCTTCCTCTGCGCGATAACAAAGTACCGCAATGGAGAATTCGATGGCACTCCGGACGGGCGTCTCAATAGTTGGCATTCAATGTGTAAATCATCGCAAGGCACACGACGCGGGTCAATCGTGCCGGAGGATGCTCTCACTGCTCCTAGCGTGACGATTTGATGGAAAAGAGTTATGCCCAGAAGTACGCATCGCTCGAAGGGCAGCATTGGTGGTTCCGGGCGCGTCGGCTTTTGCTTCGGGATCTGCTGGCACGCCTAGCGTGGCCGCGACAACCGCGCATACTCGAAATTGGTGTCGGATCAGGCTACAACCTTCTTGAAATTTATCCTTCCGATGCCCGGCTTGATGGCATTGAACCGGACGAGGCCTTGGCCAAACTGGCAGCAGCCCGGAGTCCTACGCCGGTGTTCCAAGCATCGATCGACCGGCTTCCATCGGAAATTCGGGACGGATTTTATGACGGCGTGACGATGTTTGATGTACTCGAGCACATTCAAGATGACGCACGCGCGCTTCAGATCGTAAATCGAAAGCTGAAACCGGGCGGGCGAGTCGTTTTATCGGTGCCGGCCTACCTGTGGCTGTGGGGGCAGCAGGACGTCGCTAATCAGCACTACCGAAGGTACACTCTTCGCGAGCTCAGACGCAAGTTGCAAGCTGCCGATTTTACGGTTGAACGTATGACCTACTTCAACACGCTCCTGTTCCCACCAATAGCCGCCATTCGCCTGATTGCACGCTATGGCCGTCGACCACACGCACAAGAGGGGGACTTCATTTACGCCCGCAATGCTTCAAGTTCGGTACTGCTTACAATATTTGTGGCAGAACGTGCTTTATTGAGATACGTCAATTTCCCATTCGGCGTTTCCCTGTTCGCCGCGGCACGAAAACCTTAGATAATCGGCTATTCAGGCAATCCCCGTACATGTCTGCCGGTTAATCGCATCTTGATCCTAACCTCAACCCGAAGGAACCGTTCTCGGAACTGTCAGCGGAGAATTCAGACGGCGTACGAAAGATTCTGCAAACAGTATTCCGAAACGCAAAAACATGATTAGCGTTGCAATTATCCGCGATCGTTTCTGAAAGTCTCGCTGCTTTTCTACAGCGAAATTGTCCGGTCATTAACGAGGTTGACCCGGTTACCAAAAATGCTTGCAGGTCTTGAATGAGAATGCCGTCTTCAAAGAAGCTGGTACTGGCAAATCGGAGTAGTTTCGGCGATAAAGCTGCTGCGAATGGAAGCGGCATCCGACAAAACAATTCTAATCGTCGAAGACGAGCGAGACGTCGTCGATCTTCTCACGCTCAGTTTACGCAAAGCAGGTTTCGTCGTTTCGACGACAACCGACGGGGCTGCTGGCTTGCACAAAGCGCGCACCGAAAGACCAGCTTTCATTATTCTCGATCTGATGCTGCCGAAAATGCCCGGACTGGAGATTTGTAAGATTCTAAAAAGCGATCCTGCGACGCGGCAGATTCCAATCATGATGCTGACCGCGAAAGCGGAGGAGATCGACCGGATCGTGGGCCTTGAATTTGGCGCCGATGACTATGTGACAAAGCCATTTAGCCCACGAGAGGTCGTTTTGCGAATCCGGGCGATTATGCGCCGAGGCGACGCGAAACAAGAGGAAGAACGTCTGGCGGTCGGTCCGATCGTGATCGATCCGGAGCGTCATGAAGCTTCCGTCGACGGCAAGCGGATCAACCTCACCAGCCTTGAATTTAAACTTTTGCGCACACTGATGCAGCGACGCGGCCGGGTGCAGGCGCGTGACCGCTTGCTCAACGATGTCTGGGGCTACGAGCGCATTATTGACACGCGCACAGTTGATACCCATGTGCGGCGATTGCGCAAAAAACTCGGCAAAGCCGCAAACGTGATCGAAAGCGTGCGCGGTTTCGGGTATCGGCTGCGGGCGAGTTAAGGCGAGATGTCGTGGCTGTTTCTAAGTGCGATCTGCCTTGTCCTCGCGACGATCGCTCTCGCCACCTGGCGAAAATGGATCGCACCGTGGCGATCCATAGAGCAACTCGTTAGGGAAGTAGCTGGCGGTCAACGGCCGCGCACGTTCCTTGTCGACGGTGGCACGCAAGCGCAGCGTGTCGGGTTGGCGCTGGAAAGTATTTTTCGCCGCCAGCAACAACTCGATCAGCAGATCGCAGGCCGCGAATCCGGGACGCAAGCAATTCTTGGGGCGATGCAGGACGGTCTGCTCGTCGTCGATAGGCGTCGCCACATCACGCTTATGAATCGAACTTTTGAAAATCTCTTCGACCTGCGAGATGCGGCCGTAGGTGCTCCGTTGCTCGAGACAGTCCGCCATGCAACGCTCGATAGGGTAATCGCGGAGACGCTACGCACAGGAATGCCGATGCAAAGCGAATTGACGTTGACCGACTCCAAAACAAATGCCGAGCGCCATGTGGAGATGAGCGCTGTTGCAATGAAGGACCATGTCGATCTAACAACTGGCGCAGTCGTTGTGTTTCACGATATCACGCAGTCGAAACGGCTCGATCAGGTCCGAAGCGACTTTGTCGCGAATGTTTCGCATGAATTACGAACGCCATTGTCGATCTTGCGCGGATATATCGAGACATTGGTCGATAACCCGGAAACTTCTCGCGAGGAACTGGCGCGCATTCTTCAGGTCATGGAACGACATTCCAAACGGCTTGGGCTTCTGGTCGATGATTTGCTGAGCCTCGCTCAACTGGAATCTTCAACCACCACTTTGGAAATCGACCAGGTGCGGCTGCCCGAATTGTTTGATCACATTCTCCGCGATTGGAAAGAAAAACTCGGCGAGAAAAACTTAAAGGTAATTGTCTATCTTTCGCAGGATGCATCGCCAATACGCGCAGATGAAACACGGCTCCAGGAAGTTCTCTACAATTTGCTGGAGAACGCGGTGAAATACTCGCGGGAAAACGGCGAAATTCGTGTGCAAGCGGCGCGGCGCGGCTCCGAAATCGTCCTCAGCGTCAGTGATGATGGAATCGGAATCAGCAAAGATGATTTACCCCGCATTTTTGAACGTTTTTACCGCGCCGACAAAGCCCGCACCAGGGAGCTCGGCGGAACTGGTCTTGGGCTGGCAATCGTCAAACACATTGCCCAATTGCACGGTGGGCGCGTGGAAGCCGAGAGCGAGCCTGGACGGGGAACCAGTATTCGAGTGGTGCTGCCGATCGCAACACTGTAGCCGGCGGGCTGTAGGCGGCGGACGTTTCGCATTGCGAAGCGACTACCGTTGTCACACAAAAGTAACACTAAACTTTTTGACCGTTCCGCGCGCACTGCGGCAGGCTGGGAACACTTATGAAATCTTCCAGATTTGCCCGCAAAATTTTCTGTCTCGTGCTCTTAGCCGGAATCAGCATGACCGCCTCGGCGCAGATGATGATTAACGGTGCGGGCGCAACTTTTCCATATCCGATCTACTCAAAGTGGTTCGATGAGTATGCGAAAGTCGATCCTTCAGTTCGCTTCAATTATCAATCGATCGGCTCCGGTGGAGGGCAGAAGCAAATCCTCGCGCAAACAGTCGATTTCGGTGCATCGGATGGCCCGATGAGCGACGACAATCTGGCGAAGGCACCCGGCAAACTCCTGCACATTCCAACGGTCGCTGGGGCGGATGTGGTTGCTTATAACCTGCCGGGAAATCCAGCATTAAAGTTTGATGCTGACACGATCGCAGGAATCTTTCTTGGCCAAATCAAAAAATGGAATGATCCCAAGATCACGGCGTTAAACCCTGGAGTCACACTGCCCGACCAGGAGATCGTGGTCGTGCACCGCTCCGACGGTAGTGGGACGACTTACATTTGGACCGATTATTTGAGCAAGATCAGCCCGGATTGGAAAACGAAAGTGGGCACGAACACGTCTGTAAATTGGCCGACCGGCATCGGTGGCAAAGGAAATGAAGGCGTTGCCGGTCAAATTAAGCAAACCCCGGGGGGCCTCGGATACGTCGAACTGATCTACGCAGTTCAAAACAAGATGCCGTATGGCGAAGTGAAAAATTCGACGGGCAATTTTGTAAAGCCTTCGATCGAGTCGATCACGGCCGCGCTGGCGACGGCCGATATTCCGGATGATTTCCGATTTTCCATCACCAATGCGCCAGGAGCGGATGCCTATCCCATTGCCGGCGCGACCTGGCTGCTCGTTTACCAGCAACAGAAGGACGCAGCCAAAGGAAGCAAACTCGTTGAATTTTTGAAATGGGCCGCTAAAGACGGCGAGAAGATGGCGAAGGATCTTCAATACGCGCCCTTGCCGGAGAGCCTCCAACAACGCGTTCTGAAGCGAATCGACGAGATCAAAATGAGGTAAGGACGCATGGACGCGATCAGTGGTCCGGCAATCGCAGCGGCTGAACCGCAGTCGGCGCGGCGCGTGATGACTCCGCCCTCACGCTTTGGGGACAGAGCATTTGAGTGGCTCACGCTGGCGATGGCGATGGCCGTGGTTGTGCTCGTCATTCTTCTCGGCTGGGAACTGTGCCGTGGATCTTCGCCTGCAATCAGGAAATTTGGATTTCATTTTCTGACCACATCGACCTGGGATCCCGTTGCAGAACAATTCGGCGCGTTGCCGTTTATTTACGGAACGCTGGTTTCTTCACTGATTGCTCTGCTCCTTGCAGTGCCATTGAGCATCGCCACGGCGGCGTATCTGACTGAACTCGCGCCGCTCTGGATTCGGCAGCCTTTGGTTTCCTTAATTGAAATGCTGGCGGCAATCCCGAGCGTCATCCTCGGGTTGTGGGGCATTTTCGTAATGATCCCATGGCTGCGCGATTATCCGTTTCCGTTGCTGAAACGCGTTTTCGGTTGGACCCCGTTTTTCACCGGCCCTATCTACGGCACCAGCATGTTGGCGGGCGGGATCATCATCGCGATTATGATTCTGCCGATCATCACTTCGGTCTCTCGGGAGATTCTGCGCAGCGTCCCCAATTTGCAGCGCGAAGCCGCCTACGCCCTCGGCGCGACGCGCTGGGAAGTAACACGGATCGCGGTGCTTAGTTACGCGAAGAAAGGCTTGTTCGGCGCCGTCATTCTTGGCCTCGGACGCGCTCTCGGCGAAACCATGGCAGTGACAATGGTGATTGGTAACACACCGCAGATCGCGGCGTCGCTCTTCAAACCTGGGTACACCCTCGCAAGCGTGATTGCAAATGAGTTCACCGAGGCGACCACGGATCTGTATCTCCAGGCGTTGTTCGAAATTGGATTGGTTCTTTTGGGAACAACAATTCTGGCAAATTTGCTTGCGCAGGCTCTTCTACAAACAATGAGTACGACGTCTACAACACGAGCGGTGCAGTAGCGATGCATTTGCAACGAGCAGACAATCACACCTGGCGCAAGGCCAAAAGCGGACTGGCGTCGACGGTCGCCTTTTTTTCTGCGCTGCTGGTGATCGCGCCGTTGGGTCTTGTCTTTTTTCATCTTCTCGTCAACGGCGCCAGTTCCGTGAACTGGAACTTTTTCACGAAATTACCAACCCCAGTCGGTGTACCAGGTGGCGGAATGGTGAATGCAATCGTCGGCTCGCTCGAGCTGCTCGCCCTCGCCGCCGCGATCGGAATTCCGGTCGGCGTTCTGGGTGGAGTTTATCTTGCAGAGTATGGCTCGGCGCGGGTGAATTCCTTGCTACGGTTTCTGGCTGATGTGCTCAACGGTGTCCCGTCGATCACCTGGGGAGTAGTAGTTTACGGGCTGGTTGTGTTGCGTTTCAAAGGCTTCTCGGCGTACGCGGGCGGACTCGCGCTTGGGCTGATCATGATTCCGTTGATTATCCGCACAACGGAAGAAGTTATTCTGCTGGTCCCAAACGGATACCGCGAAGCCGCGCTTGCTCTGGGGGTAAGCCGTTGGAAAACGATTGTGCATATCGTGATGAAGACGGCCTCCAAGGGGATCATCACTGGGATTCTGCTGGCGTTGGCACGCGTTGGCGGCGAAACGGCGCCGCTCCTTTTCACCGCCTTCGGGAACCGCTTTTGGAATCACAACCTGAGTGAACCGATCGCCGCCCTTCCGTTGCAGATTTTTACTTACGCGATTTCGCCCTATGACGATTGGCATCGCCAGGCTTGGGCCGGCGCGCTCGTCCTCGTCACCGGAATTTTCTGCGTTAATGTGCTTGTAAGAATTCTGACTCGCGGGCGTACGGCGTCGATCGTGTAGATTTTTCTTGCGAATGGTTAATTTACTTATGGCAAATCCGGACCCCACCGTTGCCGAGCGTGTCGAACGGGACACGGAGCCTGCCCCGTCTCCCGAACACGCGCCCTTGTATACTTTTCAGGTAAAGAATCTGTCGGTGTGGTACGGAGAGAAACGCGCCATTGATGATGTAACCCTCCATATCGCATCGAATGCCGTGACTGCGATTATTGGGCCGAGCGGTTGCGGAAAATCAACTTTTCTCCGTTGTCTCAATCGCATGCATGAGCTCGTGCCGAAGACGCGTGTCGAAGGGACAGTCCTTCTTCAAGGCGATGATCTCTATTCAAATAGCGTTGATCCGGCGATCGTTCGCCGTCGCGTCGGCATGGTCTTTCAAAAGTCGAATCCGTTTCCGACGATGTCGATTGGCGAGAACGTCGTCATCGGCTTGCGATTGAACGGAGTACGCAACCAAAAATTTCTCAACGAACGTCTGGAAAAATCGCTCCGTATGGCAGCGCTCTGGGATGAGGTGAAAGACGATTTGCACAAACCGGGGACAAGCCTTTCTGGCGGCCAGCAGCAGCGGCTTTGCATCGCGCGTGCCCTTGCGGTGGAACCCGAAGTAATCCTGATGGATGAGCCCTGTTCTGCGCTCGATCCCATCGCCACGGCAAAAATCGAGGAACTAATTCACGAACTCAAAGCGCAGTACACCATCGTGACGGTGACGCACAACATGCAACAAGCCGGACGAGTCTCTGATTACACCGCTTTCTTTTATCTTGGACGCCTGATCGAATTTGGGCCGACCACGAAAATTTTCACAAATCCAAGCCAACGACAGACGGAGGATTATATTACTGGCCGGTTTGGTTAATTACAATTCAGGCAGACCAAGAAAGAGTAAGATAGAAATGAACAATCGATGATCGCACACAGACATATTCTTGGAACCTTCGACGAAGCGCTCGGCTCGCTTCGGAATAATGTGCTGATGATGGCGGGGCTGGCTGAGCGCAGCCTTGAACGTGCGATGAAAGGCTTGACTGAGCGCGACGACGATATTTGCGCCAACGCGATCGCCGACGACGAAGAGATCGACCAACTCGAGATCCAGATCGATAGGGATGGCGTGGATATTTTGCTGCGTTTTCAACCGGTAGCTTCCGATCTGCGGCGGGTTGTCTCGGCGATGAAGCTTTCCTCCAACCTCGAACGCATCGCCGACCAGGCGACCAACATTGCTCGCCGGGCCCGCAAGCTGAACCAGCATCCGCCCCTGCCTGAACTAGAATTGATTCTGCCGATGAATGCGCAGGCGATGTCGATGTTCAAGGACAGTGTCGATGCTTACGTGCGGGAAGATGTCGAGCTCGGTCGCGCCATCGTGCCGCGTGATGCAAAACTCGATGATCTAAACCGCGTTGCCAGCCGTCGGTTGATCGAACGCATGGCGCAGGATCCCGAGCAGCTGCGTGGTTATCTCAATTTGATGTTCATCGGTCGTCATCTTGAGCGCGTGGGGGATCACGCTACCAACATCGCCGAAGACGCCGTTTATGCTGCTGCTGCCGAAGACATCCGGCATCAAGGAATAGCCGCCTCGACTTGACGCGGCGATTACTACTTTTTTGGCTATTGCCTAACTTTCCAAGCAGTGATTGTTTGAATTCGCGCGCTGAATTTCCCGGCCGCGAAATCAACAGCAAATAAATGCCGACAGCTACTGCGAACTCCACTGTTGCCGACCAACCCTCCGCGGACGTCGAGATCCTTCAGAAGGATGTTCCCGCCGGAAAGCGGTTTTCCGATCCGCAAAATTTTATCAATCGCGAGTTGAGTTGGCTTGAGTTCAATCGTCGCGTGCTCGAAGAAGCACAGGATCCGCCGCAGCCGCTCATCGAACGCATCAAATTCCTCTCGATTTTCAGTTCTAACCTGGATGAGTTTTTTGAGATCCGCGTCGCTGGCATCAAACAGCAGATCGAAAGCGAGACGAGCGACGTTGGGCCGGATGGTTTGAGCCCAACCGAGACATTCAACAACATCCAGCGCGTGGTGCGCGAACTTGTGGCAGCGCAGTACTCACTCTGGAACGAAGAACTGCTTCCGTTGCTCGCAAAAAATGGAATCCGCATTCCCAAGATGGCCGAACTGAGCGCGAGACGCGCGGCCTGGGCCCAAAAATATTTTCAGCAAGAAGTCTTTCCGATGTTAACGCCGCTGGCCGTCGATGCCAGTCATCCGTTTCCGCAGCTCTTGAACAAAAGCCACAACTTGCTAATCCGCGCCAAAACGCAACGGGGTGGGGAACAGCTTCATGCAATTGTTCAGGTGCCCCGCGTGCTGCCACGCCTGATCGCAATGCCGCGCGGCAAGGGAGGAGATGACGAGCCGTGGGTGTACATTTATCTGGCTTCCCTCATCAAGCAGCATATTGGCGAGCTATTTCCCGGTCTTATCCTGGATGGCGTCCATGCGTTCCGCGTTACGCGAAACAGCGATCTCTACATCGACGAGGAGGAAGCGGAAAATCTCTTGCGGACAATCGAACAAGAGCTGCGGCGTTCCAGTCGCGGCAACGCGGTGCGGTTGGAAATTGAGGCCGATTGCCCGAAGGATTTTCGTGATTTGCTGCTCAAGTTCTTCAATTTGACGGAAGCGGACGTGTACAAGCTCGATGGTCCGCTTTCGATGACGCACCTCATTCCGCTCGTGACAAATGATGCTTTTGCAAATCTGCGAGACCGGCCATTTCAACCCGCGCGTGATCCGGCGCTGCCGCCGCATGTGAACATTTTTGAAGTGATGCGCCGCCAGGATGTGTTGCTACATCATCCCTACGAAAGTTTCGATCCGGTTGTCGAGCTGATCGAAGAGGCTGCGCAGGATCCGCAGGTGCTCGCGATCAAGATCACTCTTTATCGTACCAGCGGCGATTCTCCGATTATCCAAGCCCTGATGAAGGCAGCGGCGGCAGGGAAGCAGGTCACTGCTTTGGTCGAGTTGCGTGCCCGGTTTGACGAAGCTGCCAATATTCAATGGGCACGCCAGCTCGAGGAAGCCGGCGCGCATGTCGTTTACGGCGTAGTCGGCTTAAAAACGCATTGTAAAGCGCTCCTCATTGTCAGACGCGACGCCGATCGCCTTCGTCATTATGTTCATTTGGGCACCGGCAATTATCACCCGCGCACCGCTCGCATTTACACTGACTTTAGCCTGTTCACCTGCGAACCGCAGTTAACCGAAGAGGTGTCGGTGGTTTTCAACACACTCACTGGCCTGGCCGGCTATCCCGGCCTGAAAAAATTGCTCGTTGCTCCTTTCGATCTCCACAAACGATTGATCGGCAAGATCGAGCGCGAGCGCGATCACGCGCTGGCGGGCAAGTCCGCCCGCATCATCGCAAAACTCAATCATCTCGTGGATCAGGAAACGATCGAGAAACTTTACGAAGCTTCCTGCGCCAATGTAACCATTGATTTGATCGTCCGGGGCATTTGTTGCTTGCGGCCAAAAATCCCCGGCTTGAGCGAAAACATTCGTGTCTTCAGTATCGTGGGCCGTTTTCTCGAGCACAGCCGGATTTATTGTTTTGGAAATTCCGGTCAACGGGAGGTGTTTCTTTCCAGCGCCGACTGGATGCCGCGTAATTTTTTCCGTCGAGTCGAGGTGGCGTTTCCGCTCGAAAACCCACTTTTGCGGGATCAGATCGTCAAGGAAGTGCTTCCGAATCTTTTGAACGATCGCGTCAAAGCGCGCGAGCTTCAGCCAGACGGAAGCTACCGCCGCTTGAAGCCGGAGGGGAAGGAGCCGCGCGCTCAAGCGCAATGGCATTTCCGCGAAGTCTCCCGCGAGCGCACCAAAAAAATGAGCAGCTCGAAGAAGAAATTGCGCGCCGACAAATTGGTTCCGATCACGGACCCCGATGCGAAATCCGTTGCGTCTGCCGAGGGTCAGCCGGGATCACCGGTATCGGGTACAACGCCGAAGCAATCCCCGTGAAGAAAAAGATTCTTGTCATCGACATCGGCGGCTCACACGTGAAGCTAATGATTTCGCGCGCGAAAAAACTAAAATTCACATCCGGATTCAGGTTGACGCCGCGCGAGATGGTCGCGCAGATAAAGCCATTGGTCAGCGACTGGAAATTCGATGCGATCTCGATGGGATTTCCAGCGCCCGTGCGCGACGGGCGAATTCTCAGCGAACCGAAACACCTGGGCAAGGGCTGGGTCGGTTTCAACTTCGAGAAGGCGCTTGGCAAACCGGTTCGCATTATCAACGACGCCGCCATGCAGGCGCTCGGAAGTTATCGCAGCCGCCGAATGCTTTTTCTCGGGCTCGGCACCGGGCTTGGGTCCGCCCTTGTATGGGGCAATTACGTTCTCCCACTCGAATTAGGCGATCTGCCTTATCGCAACGGCGATATCATTGAAGATTATCTCGGCAAACCGGGTTTGGCGCGGCTCGGCAAAAAATATTGGCAGCGCGACGTTGAGCACTCGATCGTGCAACTGAAGAAATCGCTGATTGCGGATTACGTAGTGCTGGGCGGCGGCAATGCCAAACGGATCGATCAGCTCCCGAAAGGAGTTAAACGGGGGCATAATCGCAATGCGTTTCTGGGTGGAACCCGCTTGTGGCAAATCGATCCGGGGACGCGCCAACCAAGATGGCGGATTCTTTAGAAAGGCGATAAAATCTATCATGGAACTTTACTTTCTCAGACATGGCGAAGCCGATTGGCCGGACTGGAAGAAGTCAGACGACGAGCGTCCTCTTACCAAACGTGGAAAAAAAGAAATGCACGAAATCGCTGCCTTCCTTGTCCGGCTTAAGGTGCGCCCGGACCTTATCTTGACCAGTCCGTTGCCGCGCGCCGCACAAACGGCGGAAATAGCCGCTGAACATCTTGAAATGAAATGTCGCGAAGATCGACGGCTCGCGCCCGGATTCGGCCCCGCTGAGCTGGAGGAATTAATTAGAAAAAATTCCGCTGAAAGTTTGATGATCGTCGGTCACGAACCGGATTTTACCAAAACAATCTCTGCGCTGACCGGCGCGTCGCTTAAATTATCCAAGGCCGGCATCGCGCTGGTCGATGTCGATCCTTCTTCGCGGAAAGGCAGACTGCTCTGGCTCTTCCCGCCAAAGATTGCCAAGAATTAGGCGCACTCGATCTTGCCGCCACTTACATCTTGATCAGTTCCTGCTCGCGCGATATTTATGCGCAACAGCTCTCAGCTTTCCCAGCGAGAGCACGATCCCGCGCTTTACAGGTCGTTGCTGGAGGTTCCAGGAAAAACCGAATCGCTACGTTGTCGTCATGCGATTCGCTGACGTGGTATGCGGTAGGGAAGAAATTTTCATCGCCGTACTCAATCCGGATCTCAGCCTCTTCGTCGACAGGAACCAGACGCCGCACCTTATCGTAGATGCGCAGGAACTTGTTGCTCTTCATGTAAGTATCCTCCGCATCTTCCGGCACCCACAACTGGAGAATGGTTTCACTCCAGCGGTTCGTTTTGCCACCGCAATCAACCGTTTCAAAGGACGCCGCCTTGATTTCCGTCAAATGGTAACCGGCGTGGATAGACTGCCCGGCGGCGTTCGCGAAGATGAGCTCTTTATCGGCCGAGTTCCGTAATGCTTTGATAAATTCGTGTGTTCTCATCGGGTGGTTTCCTCCGCTATTTTCGAAGAACCTGCCCCGAGCGACGAATCCACGCAACCGCCTGAAGGCGGAGACGGCTTCGTTGACTCAGCGTTGGGCGAGCAGATAGATCGCGGCTAACGCCAGCAGAAAATACGGTACGAGGACTGCTGCGCCGGCGTAATCTTTTGTTATCCGTTGTCCAAAGAACAGCGCGACGATTGCGACGGCGGAAATCACCGCGCCGTAGATCGCAACCGTTGAATCCCGCAAAAAAATTATCAC
>QHOQ01000189.1:2591-7170 GCA_003219355.1 Verrucomicrobiota bacterium | reverse complement strand
ATGGCAACCTACGGCGCGGTGATTCTGCAGGTATGAGCGAAGGGGCTACGACGCTTTCGGACATTCGTGATATCCGTGTACCCCGCGGTTATGACAGTTGCTTCTCGAGCTGATGTTGAAAATAGCCTTTCCAACTTTCCGGTAATGCCTCGACTTTGATTGCTCGGCGCAAACTTTTCAGATCGTCTTTCTCAAAAGCATAAAGACGCGTGATATCGGCCACGCTCGTCTCTTGTTGCTCTTGGCCGATTAATTTTATCGCGTCACCCGTACCAACTATCCCCTCACGAACAACGGCAAAATAGAAACCGGTGCGGCGACTGGCCAGAAACCGCTTAATGATGTCAGGGCGACCAAACTTTATGCCCAGTTTGTAGCAGGGCATTCGTGGTTCCGTAACCATGAGTTCGGTTTCGCCGATTCCAAATCTGTCCCCGATGTAAATGGCTTCTTCAAGTAATCCCTCGGTCGTGAAATTTTCCCCGAACATGCCCCATGGCAGATCGACTCCGGGCAACTCTGTTCGCCAATAGCCGTAGTGCTCCGACGGATACGCGTAAACCGCTTTAGTAACACCGCCGTGAACAGTGAGATCGGCTTGTTGATCGCCGTCCAGGTTTAACGCGCGCAACATGACCGGTGTGTTCACTGGCTCCTTGAAAATTCCCGTGGTGACGAGCTTGCCTTGCCAGCTTACTTCCTTCGGCAATCCGACGTTCACTGACAAGATTTTCATGATTCTCGAAGTATCTCACAGGATACCAGCATTATGTCGGCATTTTGAGCGCATCAGGTAACGATGCTCTGCGTCACTGGCGAACTTTGTGCAAGCTGCTTGATCTGAATATCCGTGATATCGGCGTAATCCGCGATTAAGAATTCTGGTGAATGCCAACGAAATTCGTTCTTATCGGCAGCGGCCTCGCTGGCGGATTGCTCGCGGCGTACTTGGGGCGACGCGGGTACGAGGTCGATCTTTACGAACGACGGGGTGATCCGCGCGAAGGCAATATTGTTGGTGGACGATCGATTAATCTCGCGGTTTCAACACGCGGGATTCACGCACTCGAACAACTCGGTATCGCCGACGAAGTTCTACGGCACGCGATTCCGATGCGCGGCCGCATGATCCATGACAAGTCCGGTAACCTGCATTTCGCCCCGTATGACGTCGATCCAAACAAATACATAAACTCGATCGGACGCGCCGCGCTGAACACGACTGTGATCGAAGCAGCGCAGCGTTATCCGAACGTGCGAGTGCATTTCAATCATCGTTGCACCGACATTGATCTGACCGAAGCGGTCGCCTGTTTGGAAATAGAAACGGGTCAAGTGATTGCCCCCGGAGACGCCATCATCGGCGTCGACGGCGCGTTCTCCGCGGTGCGTCAATCGATGCAGAGGCAGCTAAAAGGTTTCGATTACGACGAAAGTTATCTCGCGCACGGCTACAAAGAGCTCACCATCCCGCCTGCACCGAATGGTTCCTGGCGAATGGAAAAAGAAGCGTTGCACATCTGGCCCCGCAAAAGCTTCATGATGATCGCGCTCCCCAATCCCGACGGCTCGTTAACCTGTACGTTGTTCTGGGAGTTCGAAGGGCCGCGCAGTTTCAAGACAACGAAGACGGATGAGGATGTGCGCCGATTCTTCGACGAAGAATTCCCCGACGCGGTGCCGCTGATGCCAACGCTGCTCGAAGAATTCCGCGAGAATCCAACCGGGTCATTAGTAACGATCCGTTGTGCGCCTTGGCATTATCGAGACAAGGTCGTGCTCGTCGGTGACGCCGCCCACGCGGTCGTGCCGTTCTACGGCCAGGGAATGAACGCTGCGTTCGAAGATTGCGTAGTCCTCGACGAATGCCTGGCGGAATTCCCGCAGCATCGACATCGCGCCTTCGCCGAATATTACAAAAAACGAAAAGTGAACACCGATGCGCTTGCTGATCTCGCGGTCGAAAACTTCCTCGAGATGCGCGACAAGACCGCGTCGAAAACATTTCGCGCCAAGAAAAAACTCGATCACCTACTTGAAGCTGCGTTACCCGGTATGTACTTACCTCTTTATGCAATGGTGACATTCACCCGAATGCCATACGCGCGGGCGGCTCGACGCGCCCGTGTGCAAGATCGAATTGTTTACGGCGGGCTCATTTCCCTCTCGGTCTTATTGATCGCCGTGCTGCTGCTTCGCTTGCTCGCGCCTTGAAGCGGGAACGCAAGAATCGGAGGGCTCTGATTCTTTTAATGGATTCATGGATGCCTGATCCGCAATTTCCTGATTTCCTGGTTTCCTGATTTGTATCCTCTTAATTAGTGTAATCTTCACACATGCCGCCCCTCACGTACGCAAATTATCTCGATTTGGAGAAGCTGCTAACGCTCCAGAAACCGCGCTCCACCCCGGCTGAGCACGATGAGATGTTGTTCATCATCATCCATCAAACCTACGAACTTTGGTTCAAGCAGCTGCTCCACGAGTTCGAGAAAATAAAGAGAGATTTTTCCGCCGGCGATCTCTTCGGGGCGATTCATTCCTTGAAGCGCATCCGGACAATCATGAAGGTACTCGTGGCCCAAGTGGATATCCTCGAGACGATGACGCCGACGTCGTTCTCGAGCTTCCGCGACCGGCTCGAGACCGCGTCGGGATTTCAGTCAGTGCAGTTTCGAGAGATTGAGTTCGTGCTCGGATACAAACGCGCATCAACCCTCGCCTACGTGAAACCGGATTTCCCGGGATATGGCCGGCTTCAACAGCTGCTTAGCGAGCGGACGGTGATTGATCATTTCTACGATTTTCTGGAGACGCGCGGCGCGCAAATTCCCGCAGATCTAAAGAATCGCGATCTCACAGAGCCTAATGGCCCTAACGAAAAGGTTCAGAAAGAAATTCTACGGCTCTACAAGAGCTCACCCGAGGTCACGATCCTTTTCGAATTAATGACCGACTTCGACGAGGGATTGCAGGAATGGCGCTACCGGCACATCAAGTTGGTGGAGCGGACAATCGGCGCAAAGAAAGGCACCGGCGGATCGCCGGGTGTGCCGTTCCTGAAGGAGTCACTCTTCAAACCGATCTTCCACGACCTTTGGGCGATCCGGCACAAAATGTAACTCCGAGTCGGCCCAGCACCTGGCCATCGTCGAACACGGATTTTCACGGATAAAGGAGAAAGAATCTGGAAACCAGAAGATCAGGAATTACAGGAATCTGCGTTTCATCTGTGTTAATCCGTGGCTAAGGGATTTACGCTTTAAGATGATTACGGCTTTTCGCAAAACCGCGGCTTTTCGCAAAACCGCCGAAACTTTCATGGCCGGCGCGAAGACGCTGCCGCAGCGTTACTTCATTTCACCAGAGATTTTTGCGAAAGAACAAGCAGTCATTTTCTCTACTCAATGGGTATGCGTCGGGCATCAGAGTCAGATTGCCAAAGCAGGCGATTATTTTACCGCGGAGCTTGCCGGCGAAAGTCTGATCGTTTTGCGCGATAAAGACGGCAAATTACGCAGTTTTTACAATGTCTGTCGTCATCGCGGGACACGGCTGCGCGAGGACCGGAACGGACACTTGTCAGCGATTCAATGTCCGTATCACGCCTGGACGTATGCCTTGGACGGAAGATTGGTCGGCGCGCCACACATGGATGAAGTCGAAGGGTTCGATAAAGCCGACTATTCGCTGCACGCCATCAACCTGGCGTCATGGGAAGGATTTATCTTTGTGAATCTGGCGGACTCCCCCGCTCCGCTGGAAAAAGTGTTTGCGCCGTTAGCCGGAAAATTCAGCCACTGGAACCTGCCGAAGCTGCGGTCTGCGAAACGGATTGGGTATGATGTCCAGGCGAACTGGAAGTTGATCTTCGAAAATTATTCGGAGTGCTATCACTGTCCGGGTGTGCATCCTGCGCTCTCGAAACTGACGCCATACGATTCAGCCGAGAACGACCTGTGCGAAGGACCTTTCCTCGGTGGATTTATGCGGATCGCAAAAGGCAACAGTCTGACACTGACTGGCAACGCCTGCGCGCTGCCAGTGGGCGACATTCAGGGCGAGGACCATGATCGGGTTTTCTACTATTCCCTTTTCCCGAACACGCTCCTGAGCATGCATCCTGACTATGTCATGGTGCATCAGCTCTGGCCGCAGTCTCCGGACCGGACGCTCATCTTTTGTGATTGGTTTTTCCATCCCGAGGCATTCGATCGCAGCGATTTTCATCCGAACGATGCAATTGAATTTTGGGACAGGACCAATCGGCAGGACTGGCATGTGTGCGAGTTAAGCCAGCAAGGCATTGCATCTCGCGTGTATCGACCCGGCCCATATTCGCCGCGCGAAAGTATTCCAGCGGCCTGGGATCGGGAGTATTTGCGTCACGTGGAGTGACGTAGAAAGCAGAATTTAGAATTTAGAACCTTCGACATCCAACGCCAAGCGCTCAATGTGCGCGTAGACATTAAAGGTCGGTGGCCGAAGAAAACTGACAAGCGTTTGCCAGCTTTCTCGGGCAAAATTAACGGCCAGGGTCGAAGGCGCCGACACTGATGCGACGATTGGGATTCCGGCG
>QHOQ01000189.1:606-2564 GCA_003219355.1 Verrucomicrobiota bacterium | reverse complement strand
ACAATTTCCAGCGAGCAGCGTCCGCTGACCAACAGGACATGGTTTTGCAACGGCAACTGGCCGTCGAGAAACGCGTGGCCGATCGCTTTGTCTACAGCGTTATGGCGGCCGATGTCCTCCCGCAAAACAAGCAACGCGCCGTCGAGATCGAAGATGGCGGCGGCGTGAATTCCGCCAGTGCGCACGAAATTTCCCTGAGCACTTCGGAGTTCGTCGGGCATTTGCAATAGCCGCGCGACGGGGAGGCGGACCGATGCTGTCTTACCGAGCGAAGGGAATTGCTGACGAATGAAGTCGATGCTGGTCTTGCCACATAAACCGCAGCTCGTTGAGATCGTTCCAAACCGGTGCGCGGCCGCGGCGTTCCATTGCACTCTCGATGATAGGCTGACGTTCACAACGTTTCCGAGGGAGGCTGGTAACGTGCAGTGCGTAATCTCCTGCACGTCAGCCCGACGCCGAACGATCCCTTCCGAAAGCAAAAAACCCGCTGTCAGATCGGTGTCGTCACCAGGCGTACGCATGGTGACGGCGACGGAATCTTTGCCGATCCGAATTTCCAATGGTTCTTCCACCGTTACTTCGTCCGTAATATATTCACACGAACCGTCGACTTTGCGGCGAACGACACTCCCAGCTGCAATTCCAGGAACTTCCGTTTTCGGCGCGTTCATTTTTCGGTTCATCTCCCCTCACCCCGCCAACACGGCTGCCTCTTCAGTTTGCAATCGCGTAGGACGCTGGCAGTGATTTCAGGAAATGATACTTTACCACGTGGAAATTACGCATCTCTACATTTCGGTCGGACACAACTTCTTTGGTCACCATGGCAAACCTGCAGACACTCATCCAATTTTTGAAGTGCCTGCCATCGAATGTATAGCCGGCCGCGGAATTCGCGGCGACCGCTTTTTCGATTACAAGAACGCCTATAAAGGTCAGGTCACCTTTTTCGCGGAGGAAACTTATCGGGCGCTTTGCGCCGAGTTCGGCGTAGCGAATAAACCACCGTCGCTTCTGCGGCGGAATGTCATCACGCTAGATCAGGACCTCAATGAATTGATTGGCGGGGAATTCGAAGTTCAAGGCGTTTCCTTCGCCGGCGTTGAGGAATGCCGGCCGTGTTACTGGATGGATCAGGCCTTTGTGCCCGGCGCGGAAGAATTTCTGCGCGGCCGCGGCGGATTGCGTGCGCGTATTCTGAGCAATGGGCCAGTTCGAGTGACACAGCTCGCAATGGTTGAGTGAAGACGCTGACAGCGGTGTTGCTGGCGGGCGGCGAGTCGCGCCGCATGGGCACAGAGAAAGCGACGATTGTTTTCAGCGGTGAACCGCTTTGGCAACGCCAGATCAAGTTGTTGCGTTACCTGGGACCCGAAGAAATTTTGGTGTCGGCGCGGACGGAGCGCTCCTGGCGTCCGCCCGACACAAAGCTGGTATTGGATCAGGCGCCATCGCGGGGCCCGATCAGCGGACTTACCGCCGCGTTAGCGCGAACACGGACATCGCACCTGGTTGCGGTCGGGATCGATATGCCCTTCGTGACCGCCGCTCAGTTGCACGACCTTTGCTATCGGGCAAACGCGGGTTACGGAGTTGTTCCGACGATCGGCGGATGCGCCGAACCGCTCGCCGCTGTTTACCCAGTGGAGGCATATGTCGATTTCACGGCTGCGTTGGCGGGAAATGACTGGTCTCTGCAGCCACTCGTTAGGCGCCTCGCCGGCGAGGGCAAGATTCAGCTGGTTAGCGTTTCCGAGGCGGAGGCCGAACTTTACCGAAGCCTGAACGAACCGCAGGATTTAACTTTGCGGCGTCGATGAGCCCGATGACGCTGATTCCGAGCGCACCTGTTCTCCTTCAAAAATCGACCTTCAGAGAAGTTGAGCGGCGAAGGCGATCGCCCCTTTACCTGTCTTTGTGCCCCGGGTGCTCTTCGTGCGAAGAATCCATCCCAA
>QHOQ01000189.1:0-506 GCA_003219355.1 Verrucomicrobiota bacterium | reverse complement strand
CCGACCCAAGTGCGACGCGCCCGGCGCCGAATAGGTTGAGGAGCATCCTCAGTGCGCTGGCATCGTGCACAAGCGAGTCCACGTAAAACCGCGCTGGAATGACTGCTCGATGATCGAGGCGAGCGAGATATTTTCGTGGATTCGTCTTGTTCTCGATCGAAACCAAATCCGGTCGGACGTGGAACGCATGTTCGATGCGGCCGATTGTGAATGGGAATGCGCCGCCGCCGTGTGCAAAAGCGACGCGGAGCTTCGGGAACCGGTCGAAAACGCCGCCGAAAATCATCGAGCAGATTGCCAGCGACGTCTCAGCAGGCATGCCGACAAGCCATGGCAGCCAATATTTTGGCATACGCTCCTTGCCGACCATGTCCCACGGATGAACGAAGATCGCCGCGCCGAGCTGCTCCGCTGCACTCCAGATTGGCTGGAGTGACGCATTGTCTAGATTTAAAGTGTCGATGCGCCCCGAGTGCGGATTTGCGTCCACGTGCGTGCCAATCTGT
>QHOQ01000090.1 GCA_003219355.1 Verrucomicrobiota bacterium | reverse complement strand
GGCTGTTGCTGACGACATGCGCGTTTGTGAGAATTCGATTACCACTTATGACAAACCCCGCGCCGACCCCGCGCTGGATCCCTCCGGAATTCCACGGTGCTTTGTAATCTGGTTCCACCGATGTGGCGGTGATCCGGACCAGGCTCTTTTGAACAGGGCCATTTGGTTTTGGCGGCGCAATCGGGACTGGGACAGGAACCACTGCTTGCGCGGGCGCGGTCGGCCGCGACGGACCTGCGGGCGGTGGCGGTGGCGCTTGTGGCGCAATCGGAGAGGGCGCCGGGGCGTTTTGCTGTGCGTCCGACATGGATCCAGCCAGCAGGCAAATGCAAACAAAAATGAGAGTACGCTTCATAGACGAAAGTTTAAGAAATTGAAACGAAGTAATCGAAAATCAAATCGCAGGTGCCGTGCCAGACAGAACTGACATGATAAATGCTCTCGCCGTTCAAGATCCGCGATTTTCGGAGGATGAAGAATTGATCGGGTTTCGTGTTCTTTGCGTTTTCCATGGGTCGGCCGGCGAGGTGGAAAAATTAAATTCCAGCGCGATCGAGAAGTGATTTGAGGACTTTTTTCGCGTCAAAAACGTCACGGGCCAGCGCGCGGGCGGCACGAGAGTGTTTTGCGTAATCGGCATTGATTGTTTTCACTGCGTCGACAATTTCGTCCAGCGATCGGAACGAGAGCAGGCCTGCCTTGCCGCCATAGTGCTTTGTGAAACCTGTTTCCTGAATTATGACGGGCCGCCCGGCCGCAAGATAGCAGGCGCTGCGATCGCTGAACCAACCGGTGTTTAGTCGAACGTATTGATCCTTTGCGACTGTGAACTCGCCTTTCGAACGGCGAATGTAATCGCGGTAAAGCCAATAATCGACGCTAAGTTGAAGCGGCGAAATCAAGCGCCAGTCGTTTCGCTCAAATTTCCATCGTGTTCGTCGATCTTCAATGTTTGTGGCGAGTTCAAACGTTTCACCGGATTTTCTCGGGGCGGCAACGAACCGGATGAATTCGCGAGATTTGCTCCAAAGATATCTATCGCCGCGCCAGGTGATGTCTTTTAAACCGCTTGTGGACCAATTCGCGACCGATGTGAAGACCGCGACGGGTGACGGTGCGCGATTTGTCTTCCACAGATCAATCACGATTGGTTGTCGCGTGGGCAACCACTTGAATCCGTGTTTCGGTACAGGGAAATTTTTTGAGCAGACATTTTCACCGAACGTGAACAGAGCGTGGTGCCGCCATAGATAATCGGCGGTCGATCTTACACCCTTGTCGACCTTGATTTGCTCAACCCCTGGATCGCTCTCAATATAGAGAATGCGATCACTTGTGATCAGATCGTCATTGAATTCTTGTGTGCCGCAAATGTTCAGGATCGCGTCGGCGTCGCGATAAAGCTGCCGGATCTTTTTCAATGATAGGCCTGCCGTCGGCTGCCCTCGGAGATACCGTGCACAAAACGCCCAGCGATTTTTGAAACCGAATTCACCTGATAGCCGGTTGAGGAGCCGGGCCGCATAATCGAACTCATTATTTACCTCGAAGGTCTCAGGGTTGTAGGGTAAGCGTGCCGAATCCTCAATGTAGTAGACTTCGTGCCCAAGCCGTTGCAGGCCCACGACGTAATGGATGTGCTGCCAGATCACCCCCGCAATGGGACAGGACCCCATGAAGCCCATTACGACGATTTTTCTTTTCTTCACAGGAACGTGACCAGCGCGTGTGAATGATGGTCGATGTAGGTGCACTGGCGCACCCGACGCTGTTCACCGATCACCTTAACTGCCTCACTGCTACCGCTGGATTACCAGCAACCACTGTGTTCGACGGTATGCTCTTACTCACCACTGATCCGGCGGCAACAACTGCGTTCTCACCGATGCTCACCCCTTTCAAAATGATAGCGTTCATCCCGATCCAGACATTGTCCGCGATTTTCACTGGCGCTGTTTTCAGCTTCGGACGCTGCGGACGATTTTTGAAATATGGCGCAAGAGCCTGCGCGTCGATAAGACGTTGCGCAGGCTCGAGCGGATGAAAATCGGAATCGGCTATGCCGACATTCCACGAAATCAGGCAATGCGATCCGATCTCGATCTTCTCCTCGGCCATAATGAGCGCGCCATTCAGGAGAGTGAAATCGCCGATTGTGCACTGGCCATTCTCTCCAATAGAAAACGAGCAGCCGGCGTAACACGAGACGTGTTTGCCGACCACAACTGCGCGCGGTCTTTTGCTGACCAGCTTGCGGAAAATCTGGGCGGTCTCGCAATAAAATCCTTCGCCAAACTCCACATTTTCCGGGATCGGTTGCGTCCACCAATCGTCTTCCACGTGTCGATCCTTTCGAACGTTGCTCATGAGGGAAAGTTTCCCGAGTTGTAAAGTTTCGCATACACGCCGCCGCGCGCGATTAATTCAGAGCCGCAACCTTGCTCGACGATCCGTCCGTGCTCGAGCACGATGATTTGATCCAAACCATGAATCGTTGCCAGACGATGCGTTGCGATCAACGTCGTCCGGCCGTGCATGAGTTCTTTGATCGTTTCCATAATTGCCGATTCGGTGGTGGGATCGAGGGCCGACGTTGGTTCGTCGAGCAACAGAATTGGTGCATTTTTCAAAAATGCGCGCGCAATGCCGATGCGTTGCCGTTGACCTACGCTCAAATGGCCGCCCCGCTCACCGACCACACTTGTGTAGCCATTCGCTAGCTCCCGAATGAAATCGTCGGCCTGTGCGCGACGCGCTGCGTTGACGATTTCTTCTTCAGTCGCCTCCGGGCGGCCATAGGCAATATTCTCGCGCACCGTTGTTGAGAAGAGCAGGGTGTCTTGTAAGACGATCGCAACCTGGGTCCGCAAAGTTCTTTTTGTAATCTCGCGAAGATCACGGCCGTCGAGTGTGATCAGACCTTTTATCGGATCATAAAACCGTGGCACCAAACTCAGTAATGTGCTCTTGCCAGCCCCAGTGCTGCCCACAAGTCCCACAATTTGATTCGGTTCGATATGAAGGTCGACATCGCGAAGTACATGTCGATCCTCCGCGTAACCGAAATCTACTGATCGGAATTCAATCGCACCCTTGGCTGACGATATTGAGACCGCGTTTGGTGAATCGACGACGTCATCTTGTCGATCAAGAACTTCGAAGCAACGCCTCGCACCGGCTGTCGCCCCTTCCATCGCCCAAGTCGTATAAGTGAGCGACTCGAGCGGTTGATAAAGCATCAGCAGATATGCACTGAGGACGAGAAGCGAACCGAGCGTAAGTGTGCCGGCCAAAACATGTAGCGTACCCACATAATACATGGCGGCTGTACCGATGACCATGAGAGTGCTGATTACCAACGCGCTATTCACATTCGTCAACGTGAGCCGTAGGTTTGCTTGTAAGCTTTGTCGGGCTTGGTGGTGAAACTGGCGGACCTCAAACTCTTCCCGACCGAACGCGTGCACCATTCGGATTGAGCTTAATCCTTCCTGCGCTTGCGTCAGAACGGCGCTCTCCTGTTCCTGAATAGATGTCGATTCACGACGAATCCGATGCGCGAAAATATAGATCGTACCGACGATCAGCGGCACGATTCCAAGCGAGAGCAATGTCAATTGCCAATCCAGCTGCACCATGATGACGAATGTTCCGACGAGCGTGATTGCTGATCCAAAGATGTTCGTGAAACCTTTGTTGTAGATTGTCTGGATAGACTGCGAATCGTAAGCGACCCGAAAACTGGAATCGGTTGAACGGCGTGCGTCGTGATATTTGAGCGAGAGCGATTGAAGATAGGAGTAAAGGTCAGTGCGCAGTTTAAGGAGCGCTTGCAACCCGATCTTCACGAAAAGATAATTTGTGATCCAATTTATCATTCCCCAGAGGAGCTGAATCGCGACAAGCACAAGGCAGAGCAGCGGAATCCAGGTGCGCCAATCGTTGCGGATTGCTGGGCCGGTTCGTAAAAAATTATCAACAATGATTTTGAAGGGCCACGGCTTGAGCAAGTTTAGGCCAATTCCAAAAAGTGAGAGAACCAATCCAAGAATCGTTTGCCCGAGGAAGGGCCGGTAATAGCGAAGAACGCGCCTGTAGATGGACATAGAAATTTCAGATTGCAGATTTCAAATTTCAGATTGAACTACTCGCGCGTCCGGCACCGTAAATCCGAAATCCGAAATCCGAAATCCGAAATTCTTTGCCATGCATCATCTTCTAGAAATCTGGTTCAGCTGGGTACTGAGCGGTGGTTACGTTGGCATTATCGTGTTGATGGCGATGGGAAGCACACCGCTGCCGGTTCCTGCCGAAGTGGTCCTCCCGCCTGCGGCGTTCCTGGCTGCGCAAGGCAAGCTCAATCCCGCCGGCGTTATCCTAGCCGGGACATTCGGCGCATATCTCGGCGCGGCCTTCATGTATTGGATTTCGCGCTGGATTGGACGGCCGCTGATTTTGCGATTTGGCCGCTTCATCCTGCTCACTCCCAGCAAACTCGAACATGCAGAGCACTGGCTGAATCGTTACGAAGCCGGCGGGGTCTTTTTTGCGCGGCTACTGCCAGTCGTGCGCCATCTCATTTCCATCCCGGCTGGGATTGTCCGGATGAATTTTCCTGTTTTTAGCCTGGTCACCATTTTGGGCTCGGCGATTTCGTGTAGCATTCTGGCTTATCTGGGGCACCGAGCTTATTTGGTGGAACCGGAACTCTTGACCAACCCGGAGGCGCTGGTTCACTTTATCCGCAGTCAATCAGGTGGCATCTTACTCGTCGTCACCATTTTCGCCGCTCTTTATATGTTGACGGTGCGATTGATGAAACCCGACTCCCGCGTGTAGTCGCCCGGATCAGCGGATTTCCGTTGGCTTTTGAGGTCTCGCCCTGATTCGGCCTCTCAGTGAATTTTATGTTCGAAAATTGAACAAAGGTGTCGCGGAATGGTCAGTTCACGGGTGCATAAGAACTGAATAACTAGGTAACCGAACATGGATGAGATATTCACAGGGAACGATGGCATTGAAATTGCTCACAGAAATCGGTATAGCATGAAAAAAAATCACCAAGTCCTCAGACCGCGCTCCAGACTCTCGCTGGGCGATCTTGTCCTCGCAGTTAGTTCTTGCACGAAGAGTACCAAAGAGACGGTTGCAACAGTAGCGGACCTTTTCGCGAGTGGCCAGGTGCGTTTGCAAAACAACGGGCGTTTCATGCGGGCCCGCGTTTGCTGACCGCGGATAGGATCTGGACAGTCAAATCCTGAAATCGCTCCGCTAATTTATTCGGAGCGATTTTTTTGTACACAAAACACTTTTCGCGCTCACCCCTCGCTTTTATCTTGGGGGAGTGATCGATCGTTATTCCCGGCCAGAAATGTGCAAGATCTGGTCGGACGAGCGGAAGTTTCAGATTTGGCTGGAGATTGAAGTCCTTGCCTGCGAGGCGATGGCAGAGCTGGGCCAGATTCCAAAGGAGGACGCGGCGGAAATTCGCAAGCGAGCGCATTTCTCCATTCCAGAAATCGCCGAGATCGAAAAGCGAACAAATCACGATGTTATCGCTTTTCTCGAAAACGTTGCCGGATCGGTCGGACCAGCAGCGCGCTGGATTCATCAAGGATTAACTTCGTCCGATATCCTGGACACGACGCTCGCCGTACAACTGACAGAGTCCTGCAAAATTCTTCTGGACGATGTCGAAAGGTTGCGTGCGGCAATCGGGAAGCAGGCGCTTCGATTCAAAATGACTCCGATGATTGGCCGTAGCCATGGCATACACGCTGAGCCGATCACCTTTGGCTTGAAACTTGCCCTCATGTTCGACGAATTCGGGCGCGCTGAAGAACGTTTGACCCAAACACGCGAACGAATTCGCGTCGGCAAAATAAGCGGGGCAGTGGGTACACATGCCCATGTGGATCCAAAGATCGAGCGAGCGGTCTGCAAAAAACTAGGCTTAAAACCGGCGACCCTCTCCACGCAAATCGTGCAGCGAGATCGCCACGCGGAATTCATGACCACGCTAGCCGTAATCGGTTCAAGCATCGACCGCTGGGCGACCGAATTCCGTCACCTCCAGCGGACGGAAGTTCTCGAAGTAGAAGAATTTTTCAGCGAAAGTCAAAAAGGAAGTTCGGCGATGCCGCACAAGCGCAACCCAATTACCAGCGAGCGTTTGAGCGGCCTGGCGCGGGTCATTCGCGGCAATGCAGTCGTGGCATTGGAAAATGTCGCTCTTTGGCACGAACGCGATATCAGCCATTCGAGCGCCGAAAGAATCATCCTGCCCGATTCGTGTATTCTTCTTGATTACATGCTCACGAAATTGCGAGAGATCGTCGAAAAGTTGCAGGTTTATCCGGAACGTATGGCCCAGAATCTGGCGCTCACTAAGGGTCTCTATTTCAGCCAATCGATCTTGCTGGCCCTGACGCGCGCGGGCGCGGAGCGCAAGACCGCGTATGAGGCGGTGCAACGCGCCGCCATGAGAACCTGGAAAGCCGAGGGGACTTTTGCTGAAAATGCGAAACGTGAACCGGAAATCACTACCCGACTTTCCGCGGCGGAGATCGATCGGCTTTGCTCGCTGGAGGTTCACTTCCAGCACGTCGATGCGACGTTCAAGGCGCTCGGCTTGGATTAGGGATTAGGTAGGGACGCCGCGCTGCGGCGTCCGGTCGGCGCAGCGCGCCGACCCCAACAGCACATTATTCGTAACGCAGTGCCTCGATCGGATCGAGGGCGGCTGCCCGGTAGGCCGGGTAAAGACCAAAGCCAATTCCGATTGCCGAGCAGACGAGCAGCCCGGCAAGCGCCCAGCCGTAGGGGAAAATAATGTCCACTTTTAGCCACACAGCGAGTAAATCGCCGCCAATCACGCCGAGAATAATCCCCAGGATTCCGCCTGCTTCCGAGATAAAAACCGCTTCGGTTAAAAATTGCCGCAAGATATCGCGACTGCGCGCCCCGATTGATTTGCGGACGCCGATTTCTTTTGTTCGTTCGGTTACGCTCACTAGCATTATGTTCATAATACCGATGCCGGCGGCCACGAGCGCAATGAAACTGATTACGAACGCGCCGATGCGCACCACGCCGGCCACGGAGGCGAAAGCGCTCTTGAGCGAATCGTTGGTGTAGATTTCGAAATCGTTTTCCTCATCAGCATTAAGACCGCGCGCAATTCGCATGGCGCTAATCCCTTTATCCAATGTCCGGTTGTAAAGCTCGGTCGAAAATGGCTGGGTGGCGATGTTCACCGTGCGATTGGCCTCGCCGTAATTCTCAAAAAACCTGGTAATGGGCATTATGCAAATAT
This sequence comes from Verrucomicrobiota bacterium, assembly GCA_003219355.1. Taxonomy (GTDB): domain Bacteria; phylum Verrucomicrobiota; class Verrucomicrobiia; order Chthoniobacterales; family UBA10450; genus Udaeobacter. Next base: position 6,368 of record QHOQ01000090.1, on the reverse strand, counting down.
CGTCCTGACTTTGCCCGAAGGAGGTGCCTTTTTCCGCGAACACACCGATGACAGTGTAGATGTGTCCACTCATCCGGATGACTTTGCCGATCGGTGACTCGTGCGGAAACAATCGCTTTTCGATCGTCTTTCCGACGACAATGACGTTGCGTGAAAAATCGACATCTTCGTCGGTTAGGTTGCGGCCATAACCGAGCGTGTAAGCATTCGCCGTGAGAAAGCTTCGATTTGTCCCGACGACCTCGAGACTCGGCGTCGTCTTCACGCCGTTGTAAACCGCTTGCCCTTTTAGATCGCGACCAAAGCACTTGAGGCAAATCTCTGCCGCATCGCCCTGCATTAACTCGTAGTAGTGCAGCGCCTGCCGATAGGTGACGTTGCGTCGATTCTGATATTTTTTCTTCGTTTCGCCACCCGCGTCGATACTCACCGGATATTTTGCGAACTGAAAGACGTTTGATCCCAGAAAGCTTATTCCACTCTCGATCGAATTCTGCAGCGCGCCGATCGCTGTCATTACCGAAATGATCGAGAACACGCCAATGGTAATGCCGGTCATCGTCAGGGCAGCGCGCAATTTGTTTGCGCCTAACGAACTCAAAGCCATCGCTATGATTTCCCGAAATACCATGGCGATCTGGCGTTAGACACTCATTCGTATCGCAGAGCCGTTACCGGATCAAGACGTGACGCCGTCCACGCCGGCGCGAATCCCCAAATCAAGCCGGTCATCACGGACACGATCATGCCGGCGAGGACGAGGCCAAATGAAAAGTGAATCGGAAAAAACGGAAAGGCCTTGCCGATTCCGAAGCACATTACATAAGCGAAGGCGAGTCCGATAAAACCACCAAGAAAACAGAGTGCAGTCGATTCAATCAGAAACTGCAACAAGATGGTTCGTCTACGCGCCCCGAGCGCTTTGCGCGTGCCGATTTCTTTCGTCCGTTCTTTTACGCTCACGAAAGTAATGTTCATGATCCCGATCGCCCCAACGAAAAGCGAAAGACCAGTAATGAAAAGTCCCGCGATGGCGATTGAATCCTTGATCGGATCAAGTGTGCTCTTCAATGCCTGTTGTTCGTTGATGCTGAAGTCGTCTTTCTTTTCCGGCGGCAGTCCGCGCACGCGCCGCATCAATCCGGCGAGCTCGTCTTTCGCGTCGGCGAGCTTGGTCTTGTCTTTCACTTTCACGAGAACTTCCGCTTCGCTTTTAGCCGTGAAATATTTCTGAAAGGCGGGCAGCGGCATTACTACGATTGAATCGAGACTGAAGAGTCCAAGAAACGAGCCTTGCCGCGAAATCACGCCGACGACTTTGAATGGCTGACCGTTGATGAGGACCGATTTGTCAATCGGACTGGCAGACGGGAAAAGTGCATCGGCCACATCGTAACCAATCACGCAGACGTTGGCGCCGTTGCGAGATTCTAGTTCGTTGAAGAAGCGACCTTCTTTGAAATCAAATGTCGAGGTGATGATATAATCCGAGACCGTGCCGCGAACCAAAACGTTGTTCACTTCGCTGTCCTGGTATTTGACGCTGCGATAAACACTGGAGGTCGGAATCGCAATGGCAAGATTCGAGTTCGGCGTCATCGCGATCATGCGGTTAAGCCCCTCCGCGTATTCTGTCTTGATCTTCTTGCGGTCGCGATAATTCCACCAGTCGTCCACATTTTTCCACGGCCATTGTCCGACGTAGAGAACGTCATCGCCGAAGATCGCCATGCTCTTGTCGAACCCGACTTGAATTCCCCCAATAGCAGTGCCCATCAACGTTACGGCCACGATGCCAATGATGACGCCGAGCGCGGTAAGAGTGGACCGCGTCATGTTCGAGCGCATTTGCGCTACAGCGATCTTCCAGCTTTCGCCTAGCTCGTAGCGAAAACGTTTCATTGTCGATCTTAGCTTGCCGCGATCGCTTCCATCGCCGGTATCACGTCAACTTCGTCGCTTTCGATAATACCGTCACGCAAATGCACTGTCCGTCGTGCGTGGCGCGCGATGTCGCGCTCGTGCGTCACGAGAATGATAGTGTTGCCGCGAGAATACAGATCTTCGAGCAGCGCCATTATTTCTTCGCCGGTCTTGGAATCGAGATCGCCAGTTGGTTCGTCTGCCAGAATTATCGAAGGGTTGTTCACTAGCGCGCGGGCGATGGCCACGCGCTGGCGCTGACCCCCGGACAATTCGTTTGGTTTATGATGGATGCGGTCGCCCAAGCCAACATCGACAAGCACCTGGGTCGCGCGTTCTACGCGCGCTTCCGGATCCATTCCCGCGTAGATGAGTGGGAGCTCAACATTGCGCAGACTGGTGGAGCGCGGGAGCAAGTTAAATGTTTGAAAAACGAAGCCGATTTGGCGATTTCGAATCGCCGCGAGTTCGTCATCGTTCATGGCCGCTACGTCCTCGCCGTTAAACTCGTAACGTCCTGAAGTGGGTGTGTCGAGGCAACCAAACATGTTCATGAGCGTCGATTTGCCGCTGCCGCTTGGCCCCATGATCGCGACGTATTCGTTGTGGCGAATTTGAAGCGAGACCCCGCGCAAAGCGCGCACGATTTCTTCGCCCATCACGTAGTCCTTGGTGATGCTCTCGATATCGATGACAACGGGACCCCGTGGTCGAGTCACATCAGAGTTGAGCTTGTCCATCAAACACTCGCGCGCGTCCCGCCGCTCGACTATTTCGTTGCTTCCTTATCGTAAGTAAGTTTGGCGCCATGCTTTAATTTGCGGCTGATCGCGCTGTAACTGCCGGCGACTACTTCGTCACCCGGTTGCACGCCGCTCTTGATCTCCATGTAAGTGTCGTCCGAGATCCCGGTCGTTACCTTCACCATCTGGGCCTTGCTGCCTTTTTTTAGAAACACAACCTTGGCAATTTTTCCGTGCTCCTCTTTCTGTGTCGCCTTTTCCTGGCGCTCGTTAACGTAATCTGCGCTGTTGTTGCCTTTGTCTCGCTGCGCAGTCTTCTGCTTTTTCTTTTCGATCTCCTCTGGACTCAAGTTGCTGTCGCCGGTCCGAATCGTTACGGCCTGTATCGGCACGGCCACCACGTCCTTCACCATGTTCGTTTCGATATCGGCCGTGCAACTTAGCCCCGGTTTCAATGTCACATCGTGATCGTCGATGCGAATTTTTACCTCAAAGTTGGTTACTTCCTCCTGCGTCCCTGCGCCGGTCGTCTTTCCTGTGTTCGCAATCTGATAAACGGTGCCGTGAAACTTCCGGTCACCGTACGCGTCGATCTTCACGCTGGCCTTGTCGTTAATTTTTACGTTTACGACGTCGTTCTCGTTCACGTCCACGCGCGCTTCCATGTGGCCGAGATCGGCCACCCGCATCACTTCCGTTCCCGCGAATTGTCCCGTCGCTACGATGCGTTCGCCCAGTTTGCTGTTCAAAATCGTCACTGTCCCATCGATCGGCGAATAAACCGTTGTCTTCGAAAGTTGATCGCGCGCCTGACTCGAACCCGCTTGCGCGCGCTCGATTTCATGGAGCGAGCTTTCATAAGTGTTTTTTGCCACATCGTTGGCTGCTTCCGCGGCGTTGTATTCTTGCACTGAAATCAACTTCTTGTTGAACAAGTCCTCGGCCCGTTTGAGGTCCTGCTCGGTCTTCATCATTGTCGCTTTTTGCTGCAGATTGGTTGCCTTCGCCGCGCTGATCGCCGCTTCCTGTTGCTCGAGCAGGGCCTTGTAGGAATCGGGCTTTATCCGCACGATCTTCGACCGGCAAATCAATGATCTCGCCCGCCACTTCCGGTGAAATCTTCACCTCGGTTTCGGGTTGCACCTTCCCAGTGGCGGAAACGGTCTGAAGAATGGTTTTGCGGACCGCTTTCTCGGTAGTTACTGGGATCGGTTTCTCGCGTTTGCTGGCGATAACTGAAGCAATGATCAAAAGCAATATCAGACCAATGGAGGCGAAAATGATATAGCGCTTGCGGCGCGAGCGACGTTTCTTCGCGACTTCCGGCGCAACTCGGGGCGTTTTCAAAGTTTGATGCATAGGATGCTCGTTAGGTGCGAGGCAGTCGTCAGAAATTGTCTCAGTTTAGACCTTTGCAAAGCGAAACGGTTCACAAGATCGACAATGAGATGCAGCCAACCGGCGCTTTGGATTCAACGAACTTTTGACATTTGCGCGCCGCACCGCTGTTGAATCCGCGCGATTGCCCAGGCAGCATGCTCAGCAATCAATTTATCCGGATCCGATGCCGCGCGTCTCAGCGCCGGCAAATCAGCTGAACCACCCACGTTGCCCAAGGCAACGCAGACATTGCGTAAAAAACCGCGTCGTTTAATCCGCTTTATCGGAGAATCTCTGAACAGCGCGCGAAATTCTGCTTCATTCAATTTTAAATAGTCTCGGAGCAAAATGCCAGTCGTGGCTTTGCGCGCTGAGAACGCAGTTTCGCGCGATGTTTGGGCAAAGCGGTTCCAAGGGCACGCATCGAGGCAATCATCGCAGCCAAAAATCCGGTTTCCGATAAGCGGCCGAAACTCCAGGGGAATGGCACCTTTGAGCTCGATCGTAAGATACGAAATACAACGCCGCGCATCCAAGCGATGCGGAGCGGTAATTGCACCGGTGGGACAAGCTGTGATGCAACGCTCGCATGTTCCGCAACGATCCCGTTGTGGAGAATCCGGTGGTAACTCGATCGTGGTTAGAACTTCACCGAGAAAGAACCAGGTACCCAGTCGGCGATCGATCAGCATCGTGCTTTTGCCGTGCCAGCCGATGCCGGCTTGAGCAGCATGATCGCGCTCCAAAATCGGGCCGGTATCAACATACAATTTCTGTGTGCCACCAAACTCGCGAAGGAGATTGTCGATCTTTTTCAGCTTCGCCTTTATAAGCTCATGATAATCATCGCCCCATGCGTAACGCGCGATTCTGCCGGTAGCTTCATTATTTTGCGTTTTTGAGTGTCCGCCTTGCCAATAATTAAGCGCCAAAACAATAACCGACCGCGCGCCCGCCAAAACTTTCTGCGGGTCACAGCGTTTTTCTTCGCCGCGCTCCATGTAATTCATTTCTCCAGCCGCACCTTCGCGCAGCCAGTTGCGAAACTCGTCTGCATGCAGCGGGACAGCACAATCGGCGACACGGCAAGAATCGAATCCAAGTTTGCGCGCATAGCCAACAAGCTCTTTTTTCAATTCGTCGCCCGATATTTGCGGTACCGTGTTGGTGGTCTCGGGTATCACACTCATTCTCCGACAGGTAAGTCTCTGATGTTTTTTAAAATCAATTCCGCAATTTCCTCGGGATTGTTTTTCGCAGTGTCCACTCGCAAATCGGCTGCACTGTTATAACGCGGTTTACGCGCCTCTAGTAATTCCGATAAACTCGCTTCGGGATTCGCTGTCCGCAATAGCGGGCGATCGCTCAAGCGATGTATGCGCGCCCGAAGCGTCGCCTCGTCCGCATCGAGCCAGACGACTGTCCCCATTTGGCGTAAAAGATCGACATTCTCCGGACGGAGGACGGTGCCGCCACCGGTTACGATTATCGCCGGTTCCTCCATGGATAGAGAGCGCAATGTTTCTGTTTCGAACTCGCGAAAGCTTTCCTCGCCCTGGGTCGAAAAAATCGCGTCGATTGGCATCTTCAGTTTTTGGGAAATGATTTCATCCGTATCGAACCGGCGAAATCCCGTTTGCCGTTCCAAAATTTTTCCGACGAGAGACTTCCCAGTCCCCATAAAACCGATAAGCACGATAGACCTCGCGGGAGCCACGTCGCAATATCCGATTGAACATCGACAATGAAAGGATTGATGTCTGTAGGGCGTCTGTGCAGGCGCCATGTTTGGCGTTTCGCAGAAACGCCCTACAATCACGTATGCCGAAGTCGTCGCCACTAGTCGCCGTTGTTATGGGCAGCATCTCGGATTGGGAAACCATGCGCTATTCAGTCGAACTTCTCGATGAACTCGCGGTGCCTAACGAACATAAAATTCTTTCTGCCCATCGCAGCCCTGAAGCGACGGCTGACTTCGCTCGAACTGCCGCCGCTCGCGGATTGAGGGTGATTATCGCCGGCGCAGGTGGTGCGGCGCACCTCGCCGGCGCGATTGCTGCGCATACCTGGTTGCCCGTGCTCGGCGTTCCCATTCAATCCAAAGCACTACAAGGACTCGACTCGCTTCTTTCCATAGCACAAATGCCGGGAGGCGTTCCCGTCGGCGCACTCGCAATTGGCGCGTCCGGCGCCAAGAACGCGGGGCTGCTCGCGGTCAGTATTCTTGCGGTTTCCGATGATGGGGTCCGCAAGAAACTGGAAGCGTTTCGAAAAAAGCAGACCGATGCGGTAATCGCCCAGCGAGTGCCAAAGTGAAAACAG
>QHOQ01000188.1 GCA_003219355.1 Verrucomicrobiota bacterium | reverse complement strand
TTCTTGAAAAAATACCAGCGACACAGTTTTGGCTGTTGCACGCGGGACTATGTGGAATAGCCGGAATTATCTTCCTCATCGCCGGCCATTTTTTCGGTCATCTCTTGGCGCCGGACGACGACCAAAGCGCCGCGACATCGGGTCCCTGAAATTTGTAGGGCGTCTGTATCAACGCTGGCGCCTCCATTCCATTTTCCAATTTTCGCGCCCTCCCGACTCAACCTGTCGCAATCGCTGGCTCCTCTGCCGAGGAGTGGGACAACATTATTCCCCACAGCCGCGCCGCAGTTCACGAAGACGGGTTGAGCGTTGGGCGTTTACTTCTAGGATTGCTTGATGCCAAAACATCTTGTCATTAGCACGAGCGGCAACCCCAACAGCAACAGCCGCCGCATTGGCCGTGTCGCCCTGGCCCATCTGCGAAAGCGAAAGGTGGACTGCGATTGGATCGACATCAGCGAAATGGATCTGCCCCTCTGCGACGCGGATAAATGTTACGGGATGCCAGGCTCGAAGAAATTAAGCGCCGCAATTAAGGCCGCGGACGGGATCTTGGTCGCGGCGCCGGTATACAATTATGATGTCGCCGCCGCGGCGAAGAACATGATCGAGCTCACCGGCAGCGCGTGGGATAACAAGATCGTTGGCTTTCTTTGCGCGGCCGGCGGCACGTCCAGTTACATGTCGGTGATGGCTTATGCGAACAGTCTCATGCTCGATTTTCGTTGCGTAATTATTCCCCGGTTCGTGTTTGCCACCAGCGACGCCTTCGATGGCGACAAGATTAGCGACAAAAAGATTATCCAGCGCGCCGAAATCGTGGCAGATGAACTAGTCCGATTCACCAAAGCGCTTCGCAGCTAATCTTCACTCGGCAATATCAGTCCTCAGAACCGCAATCACCGAGTTGAACGACCGCGCGCTTGAACAAGGGGTTCTGGGTTAGACACTCGGCGCTGGACGTTTAGTTTGATAAGAGCTTCCGCAGCAAAATCTTAACGAGCGCGTCGCGAACGTTACTGGCAAAATTTTTCAGTCCAAAGTGCCCTTCCAAGACGATTACAAAGTACGTAAAGGTCTCATCGCGAAGCGCGAAGACCAATTAGTAAACTAAAGAAAGGTATTATGGAAACAGAACGCAATCCGAACGAACCGATCAAACCTGCCGCTCCCGGACAGCAAGGTGGTGGCCACCAGGGCGATCGCGACAAAGAGAAAGAGCGCGAGAAACATGGCGGTGGCCAACAGGGTGGCGGACGCGAACAAGGCGGCGGAGGCCAACCGGGCGGCGGTCAGCAAAGCGGACGATAAGCTTTGTACCGTGAATTAACTAGCGGCGGGAGCCGACTCCCGCCGTTTTTCTTTTGCAACTACCGCCGCCCGAAATTTAGGGTTTTTCATGTTGTGTAATCTGTGGATGCCATGCTTCAGGCCGCTGTAATGAAGAGCGACAAAGACAACATCAAACTCAGCGTGGTCGGAGAGCGCCATGTCGCAGCTCAAAAATATCCGAAGGCGCTACAAAGCCGAACCGCCGATAAAATGATTTGCTTGCCGAACTCGGCCACAGAATGACCGCGTCGGTGCCTCGAGCGCGGCACCAGGATAACGCTTTGTTCAACAATCTCTTTCCGAATCCCTGATCTCGCGCTTCCGGGATGACATAAAAATTGGTTACGTAAGCATGAAGCTCCGGTTCGTTAACAGGGTTGGGCATTTTCTCAAACAACTGCACACATACATGTCCAAGCACCTGTTTGCCATCGTCGAGGACCCAGCAGCGCCACGGGCAAGAGCCCGCGCGAAAACGCTTCTTCATCCATGATGTGCATCTTCGCACAAACTGCGATTTGGTTTCAGTGACCGATTCGTTTTCAGCGCGAAATCGATAGCGCAGCTCGGCCAGGGCGCGGCAATCGTTTGAGTTTGCCAAGCGGATCCGCACCCGAGCCATCGACCGATGGTACCCAATTGAACGATTGGTCGCTACTCGTAAACACGCGGTCTGCAGTTCTCCGTCTTTCGTCCCCTGACTTCTGCTTGGCACGCCGTAGCCTCGTGAGAAGGCGGCTATTCTCCGACTTGCCGCTCTCTAGCGTCTTTGTCAGGATCGCAAGATGAAGCATTTTCTTCTGGCTTGTTTCTTTCCCGCACTGTTAACAGCTCAGGACATGCAGCTGACTGAACAGTTGGGTAAGACTGTCCTCTACGATGATATTGCCCTTTCGCCGGATGGCGCACGTGTCGCGTGGGTGCAGTCCACCGCTGCAACAATATCAAAGCAAACCTATATTCGTGGAACGACCGGAGGTGCGCCAGCAGTGCCGGTTAATCTTGCGACCACTGGCGAAAGAAAAGACTCAGACCTCGCGTGGTCTCCGGATTCCAAGAGCCTCGCATTTTTTTCCAACGCTGGAGAGAAAGACCAAGCCCAACTCTGGACGGTGAATGCTGATGGTTCCGATCCAAAAAACATTACACACCTAAAAGGATACGCGGCGCGGCCTCGTTGGTCGCACGATGGGACGCAGATTGCGTTCCTCTACATAGAAGGCGCAGGTGGCGGCGGTCCGTTAATGGCCGCGCCGGTAACAACTGGCGTGATCGATACCGCTATTCATAACCAGCGGATCGCTGTTCTCGACATTGCCACCGGCCAATTGCACCAGGCTTCGCCAGCCAATCTCCACATCTACGATTACGATTGGTCGCCTGACGACAAATCATTCGTAACAACTGCCGCTCCGGGACCGGGCGACAACAATTGGTGGATCGCGCAGATTTACACGATCGACATTGCGAAGGGAAACGCCACATCCATTTACAAACCTTCGCTACAATTGGCGGTTCCGCGCTGGTCACCGGATGGTAAATCTGTCGCCTTCATTGAAGGTTTGATGAGCGATGAAGGATTCCACGGCGGCGACCTGTTCACCATCTCAGCGGACGGCCAACACCTAACGAATCGCACCCGAGATCGTAAAAGTTCGGCCAGTTCCCTCTTCTGGCAGATGCCGGATCGCATCCTGTTCACGGAATATGTCGGGGGCGGCAGTGCGATCTCTGAATTGACGCTCGCTAATAACTCCGTGCGGACAATCTGGAAAAGCGCCGAAGGCCTTTACGCTTTCGGCAATTTCCCGGACTTTGCTGTTTCAAAGGATGGTAAATTCGCGGCCGCAGTACGCAGCAGCTTTGAAACGCCACCGGAGATCTGGGCTGGATCGATCGGCGAATGGCGCCAGTTAACCAGCAACAACTCCGGGCTATCGCCGACATGGGGCACAGCTGAGAATCTTGAGTGGACTAACGACGGCTTCAACATTCAGGGGTGGCTTCTATCGCCCAGGCAAGTGGAGTCCGGTAAGAAATATCCCATGATCGTTCTCATCCATGGCGGACCTTCAAGCGCAGTGACGCCGGAATGGCCTGCTTCATTTGGAATGTCGCGAGCCATCATCGCCACTCTCTCCTCACGAGGTTACTACGTGCTAATGCCAAATCCTCGTGGAAGTTACGGCCAGGGCGAAGAGTTCACCCGCGCCAACGTAAAAGATTTCGGCGCTGGCGATCTGCGCGACATCCTCGCAGGAGTCGATGCAGCGATAAAAAAATATCCGATTGATCCGGCGCGTCTCGGCGTAACTGGCTGGAGTTACGGCGGGTTCATGACGATGTGGACGGTTACCCAAACCAACGGTTTCCACGCCGCTGTCGCGGGCGCTGGCATTGCCAATTGGCAAAGTTACTACGGCCAGAACCTAATCGATCAATGGATACGATCCATCCGTTTACGAGAAGAGTTCTCCCATTCACTTCATTAAGAAAGTGAAGACCCCTACCCTGGTGATTGTCGGCGAGCGCGACGCGGAATGCCCTTCGTCGCAGTCCTACGAATTCTGGCACGCTTTAAAGACGCTCGGTGTGCCGACGCAGCTCATCGTCTATCCTGGCGAAGGTCATCTCTTCCTCAAACCAGAGAACCAAGCCGATCGAATGGATCAGACCGTCGACTGGTTCGACAAGTATTTGAAAAAATAGAGAGAAGTCACCGAATCAACAGGATTAAGAAACACGAAGGGAAGGCA
>QHOQ01000089.1:1857-15593 GCA_003219355.1 Verrucomicrobiota bacterium | reverse complement strand
CTGCAAAAGCATGGCTATTCATTAGTCATGTTCAATCGCACTCGCGCCAAAGCAGAGTCGTTACTCGGTCCCTGCGGAACATTTTCTGATTCCCCGGCAAAACTCGCCGAACAAGTGGACGTCTTGTTCACGATGCTGGCCCATCCGGACGCGGTCGAACAAGCAGCTCTGGGCGCCAATGGATTTTTCAATCACCTCCGGTCAAATGCGCTCTGGGTCGATTGCAGTTCGGTGAATCCGTCGTTCTCGAAGAAGATGGCTGCTGAAGCAACGCGTCGCGAGGTTCATTTTGTCGACGCGCCGGTGACCGGCTCCGCTCCCCCTGCCGCGGAAGCGAAGCTCATTTTTTGGGTGGGAGCTGATACGGCCGACCTGGAGAGGATTCGCCCGCTCCTGCTGTGCATGGGCAACAAAATTGTTCATGCCGGCGGACACGGGATGGGAACTTCCATGAAAATGGTGGTCAATCTTTTGTTAGGCACCGGAATGGCCGCGTTCGCCGAAGCGATGGCTCTGGGCGAGGGGCTGGGAATCTCGCGAAAAATGCTGTTTGACTCTCTGCTCGGCACGCCGGCGGTCGCACCGTTTCTCGCGTCGAAGCGGGAAAAAATCGAGAGCGGAAATTACGACGCCGAATTTCCGTTACGCTGGATGCAAAAGGACATGCAACTCGCGACGGTGAGCGCGTACGAATCGGGCGTGGCCACGCCCTTAACGAATATAACCAAAGAAGTATATCGACTGGCCATGCGCGACGGACACGACACGGAGGATTTCTCGGCCATCTACGACTACCTCACTAACAGTCACGACGTCACGACGATCGACCAAAAGTCGCCGGCTCCCGCGAAGGCGCAACTTCATTAAGCAACCGCAATATCAGCTTCTATAAAGATAGGGGTAGCGTACAATGGTTAGCCCTAACGGGTTAGCACAGAACGGAACACACAACCGGAAGCGTCCATGAAATTGAAATTCGAAAATAAAACCGCTTTGGCTACCGGCTCTACCGCCGGAATTGGTTTCGCCATTATTAGATCGCTCGCTGCCGAATGCACACGCGTTATCGTTAGCGGTCGCACCGAAGCGCGCGTGTCGGAAGGCATCGCGTCCATTCGCAGGTGGCATCCAAACGCCAAGCTCGATCCTTTCGTGGCCAATCTCGCGAACGCTGACGCAGCGATCGAGATCGGTCGACGGTTTCCATCGGTGGACATTTTGCACTAAAAGGTCGTTTTAGTTTCGTAAAATGGTTGTTTTTTGAAACGCAAAGCGATGCATGTAATTTTATGCTACCAAATCTGCCACCGATTTATAAAACACGAAAATACACGTTCGGTTAAACATTTGCCTGGTAATACTTTAGTTGCACCGTTAGCTCAATTGGCAGAGCAAGTGACTCTTAATCACTGGGTTGCAGGTTCGATTCCTGCACGGTGCAAAACTCTCAATTCAAATCGACATATTTTTGCGCGATCGGCATCCGGCGACCGACGCCGAACGCGCGGCTTGTTACTTTCAATCCGGGGGCGGCCTGCTCTCTTTTGTACTCGTTTAGATCGACACGCCGCTGCACCCAGCGCACCGTCTTTTCATCAAATCCATGGTTGACGATGTCGCGTGCGCTCAAATTTTCCTCTACATAGAGGCGCAGGATCTCGTCAAGAACTTCGTAGGGCGGAAGGGCGTCCTGATCCTTTTGATCTGGCTTTAACTCCGCGCTTGGCGCTTTTTCGATGATCGATCTTGGAATGATGCGAAGACGAGAAAGTCGTCGATACCGAATCGACTTCCGCAATCGATTTCCACGAAGGCAAGACGGCGGAGGTCCTTTTCGCCGCCCTTTCGCTGGGGGTTCGCGATTATTTCCGCAAATGTAATTTTCGTTCTGCGGTGATCGGCCTGAGCGGCGGAGTCGATTCCGCGGTCACTGCCGTCATCGCGCGGAGGCGCGGCTGCATGTTTTCCTCAGTTTCGTTTTCAGGAAGTTTCTTGAAAATTTCCGCGAACTCGGACTTAAAAGCGGTGAATGCATTTGTGATCGGAATCTCGAGAAATTTGATCCCCAGATTGCGCGCGAGTCCGAGCGCATCGTCAACACTGCCACGCGAGGAATACGGGCTCGGCATGGAAACTCCGATCACGTTCTCCGCTCCGAGGGCGTCCACTGCGATCACCGCGACCACTGCGGAGTCCACCCCGCCGCTCAAACCGAGCACGGCGGATTTGAAATTGCACTTTCGCAGATAATCGCGCAGGCCTAACGACAGCGCCGCGAAAAGTTCCTCTGGCGTTTTGCCTTCGCGAAATTCAATTGTGAAAGCGGCATCCGTGTCGATGATTGCCTCTTCTTCCTGGAAGCTGGCCAGTTGCGCGATCAATTCGCCCGAAGCATTTACCGCGATTGAATTTCCATCGAAGATAAGTTGGTCGTTGCCGCCGACCGCGTTGCAATAGCAAATCGGCCGCTGATAAGCGCGGGCAAGCGCGCCGACCATTTCGCGGCGGATCGCTGGCTTGTGCAAACTAAACGGCGACGCGCTTAAGTTGACGATGATCTCCGCGCCTTGCTCGATCAGGCTGCGCACCGGTTCGACATCATAAAGTGGCCGCGGGAGATAGTGTTCCGTCCAAATATCCTCGCAAATGGTAACGCCAAGTTTTTTGCCGCACAGATCAAATGGTTCGACCCGGCCGGCCGGTTCAAAATAACGATCTTCGTCGAAGACATCGTAAGTAGGTAAGAGCGACTTGTGCGCTTTGCGGATCGGTTTGCCGCGCTCGAGCAGCGCGGCCGCATTGTGAAACGGCTTCCCGCGTCCCTCATTTCGGTCAACGAAACCGACGAGTAAGGCCGCGTGTCCCACCCGAGAATGGAGTTGCTCGAGAACAGCAAGGTTCTCCGGGACGAAACGCGATTTGAAGACCAAATCCTGTGGCGGATATCCGGTGATAGCCAGCTCCGGGGTTAGAACTAATTCGGCGCCAGCCGTAGCGAGACGCTCGTAAGCGCCGATGATCTTCTCAAAATTGCCGCTCAAATCCCCCACGGTTGGGTTAATTTGAGCAAAACCAATCTTCATGCTGCGCTACGCAGATTATGCGCAACCCAGTCCGCAGCAATCCTCTTTTCCTGCTCTCTCTGTTTCGCTCCGCGCGATGACGTTGAGCTAGTTTATCCCGTAGGTTACTCGCCAGATCGTGCCGTTGCCGTCTTCGCTAAAAAGGAGGCTGCCATCTTTAGCGACGGTGATTCCGACCGGGCGGCCCCAGACGTTCCCTTCGGGCGTGACGAAGCCGGTAACGAAATCTTCATACTCGCCGCGTGCTTTGCCGGTTGAGCGATCAAACGGGACCCGCACTATTTTGTAACCAGTGCGTTTCTTTCGGTTCCATGAACCGTGAAAGGCAGCGAAGATATCACCTTTGTATTCGGCGGGAAATTGGTCGCCAGGATAAAAGCACAAATTGAGAGTTGCTGAATGTGCCTGCACAAGTACGTCCGGCACGACGACCTTATCGGCAAGCTCGGGGTGTTTTCCTTTGTGGTGCGGATCGGTATGGTTGCCAATGTAAAACCAGGGCCAGCCATAAAAGCCGCCGGGTTTCACACTGCTGATGTAATCGGGCGGCAGATCATCGCCGAGTTCGTCCCGCTCGTTTGTGCTCATCCAGAGTTCGTCGGTGCCGGGAAGAAATGCGATCCCGACAGCGTTTCGAATTCCCCATGCATAAACTTTTTGCCCGGTGCCATCGGGATTGAGTTCGAAAATGCGCGCGCGATCCGCTTCCGCAGCATTATCGGAATTATTCGAGCGCGAGCCGATTGAGACATACATTTTCCTGCCGTCGGGCGAGAAAACGATGTCGCGCGTCCAATGTCCGCCACTGCGGAGAAAGGCTGCGCCACCGGAAAGCTTCACGTTCAATTTTTCGGCCGGGCCGCGTGCTTTGAGGTCGCCATTCCGATAGGGAAAACGAATGACGCCGTCGGTGTTCGCGACGTACAAGAATTGCGGATCGTTGCCGGGGGGGTAAAACGCGATCCCGAATGGTTTGTTCAAATCGCGCTCCGCAAATACTTCGGTAACGTCCGGTTTGCCGACGTTCTTTGTATCGCGCAGCACTTTGATTTGATTGGCGCGCCCCTCGGTGATGAAGATGTCTCCATTCGGTGTAGTGAGCAGAAATCGAGGATCGCGAAACCCGCCTGCGTACAAGTCGATCTTAAATCCTGGCGGTACGTGAAGTTGCGCGTCCGCTGGACGGCCGATGATGCGCGGTAAGTTAATTGCCAGAACATTTGAACTGGGCGCGGGCAAGTCTTTAACCGTGATCTTGCGACGCACGCCAGGCGCATCGCTGGTCCAATCGCCCATCGCCGCCTTGCCGGTGATAAGCTTGGCGTCGACTTCCTCTGCCTTTACGGGAGGCGCGTGCGCCAAAAATGCCGAACACAGCTCGATCAAACTCACGTGACGCAGGACGAAAGTTAGCCAACAATTCTTCATCCGTCCGTCAGACAGCTCACGTCGCGAAGCCTAACGCGTAATCATGCTGCCACCGCGCGTAGGCGCTTCCGCCAATTTCTCACGTTTTTTGCGATCGTTAATTACGAAGGTGTTATTTTCTCCGTGGGTCGACCACGGTCCGCGTGGCACTTCACTAAACGCGACAAACCTCCAGTCGGTCACATCCGTTTGTTTCAGCGTGAGATAGTCGCGGACGGCTGGCGAGACATCGAGGCCCGCGCCTTTATTGAGATTGAGTCTCGGACGTTCATTGCCAAAAACGTACTGCCAGTGATCGGTACGGAAAGGTCCTGCGTCTTCCCATTGCGCGTAAGCGGTTCGATTGCCTTTGCGGATGGCGATCCATCTGTCTTTGCACGTAGAGATGGCGGGGCCCTGATACGCTTCCTTAAACCACGGTACAACGCGTGGCGCTTCAACCCGATGACCTGTGCGTGCCTTATCGTTGTACGGAAGCGCACAATAAAATGGATTTTGTCGCGGCGTGAATTTTATCGGGATGTAGTTGCTTCGGTGGGCAGGATTCGGGTCGTCAAAACCGCCGTAATTTCTTGTCCATCGTTTGTCCCAGGCACTTGTGCGATTTGGGACGGGATTATTTCCGCTCGGCTGTTCGCCGATCCAAAAGACCGTTGTTACGATACTTTTTTTCCAAAGATACCGCCGTGCAGATCCAGAAGACTCCGATAGCTTCCTGGGGGTGAGCCCGATTGAAGTAACCCGGAGCAAACGATGTTGTGATGATTTCGCGCTGAGGGGCTTGCTGTTCTTGCTACCCTCACTGCGCGCCTCGACCTGTGCAGCAAAGGTTGGATCAGATGCAATGAAGAGCGCGCAAGAAAAAAGACGGAGCGGCCAGCGATTCTTCACCACTTTTTGAATCGCTTACGATTGAGAGATCGCGTGGATCGCTCCGCGCCTAACGCGTAATCATGCCGCCACCGCGCGTAGGTGCTTCGGCCAATTTCTCACCTTTTTTGCGATCGTTAATTACGAACGTATTGTTTTCTCCGTGGGTCGACCACGGACCATGCGGCACTTCGCTAAAATCCACAAATCTCCAATCGGTCACGTCCGTTTCGTTTATTCCAAGGTAATCGCGCACGGCAGGCGAAACATCCAGCCCGGCGCCTTTGTTGAGATTGGGTTTCGGGCGTTCGTTGCCAAACACGTATTGCCAATGGTCCGTTCGGAACGGTCCGGCGTCTTCCCATTGCGCATAGACCGTTCGATTGCCTTTGCGGATCGCGACCCATCGATCTTTGCAGGTGGAAACAGCGGGACCCTGGTACGCCTCCGTGAACCACGGCACAACGCGCGGCGCTTCCGGACGATGGCCGGTCGTTGCTTTGTCGCTGTAAGGAAGCGCGCAGTAGAACGGATTCTGCCGGGGCGTGAATTTTACGGGAATATAATTGCTTCGGTGCGCGGGATTGGGATCATCGAAACCACCGTAGTTTTTGGTCCAATTTTTATCCCACGAACTTACCCGGTTCGGCACCGGATTATTTCCGCTCGGTTGCTCGCCGATCCAAAAGACAGTTGTCACGATACTTTTTTTCCATGGAAACCGCTCTCCCGGATCAGGCGGAGCCGACGATACACGCCCCGGAGAAAAGGAGATGGGATCGACCTTGAGCGAAAGGTCTTCGGACAATTTGTTTGATTTCTTGCTGAACTTTACTTTGGTCGGTTCTGCTTTTGAAGGCGTCGAATGTGCAAAAAGAGAAGAGATCGACGAGAGCAGGACTGCGACGGCATGAGTAAATCTTCCAGGTTTCATTTCGTATCACCTCGGCGCAACGTGGAAAAGAAGACATCATGTCTTCTTTATTGGTTCGTTCACGATGACGCGGATGCGCGCCGCTCGCGGCGAGTTTCAGATGTGCTATAACAGAGTCCCTCAACCTGAATGCTGATCGGGACTAGTCAACAAATTTCCCCGGATTCAAAATTCCTAGGGGATCGAGAGCGTGTTTGAGCTTCTGATGGACGTCGCGCGCAACATCGCTCGTCGCGTCTGGCCACCATCGTTTTTTCGCGAGCCCGATTCCGTGCTCGCCTGTGATCACCCCGCCCCATGCCAGCACTTGCGCAAAAAGATCGTCGAGCGCGCGATCCACTTTTTCTTGCATTTCCGGAGTGGCATAATCCTTCGTCATGATGTTGACGTGAATGTTCCCGTCCCCGGCGTGGCCAAAGCAGGCGATCGGAAATCCGTGTTTTGCCTGCAGCGTTCCTGCAAATTCCATTAGATCTACAAGGTAACTGCGCGGCACAACCACGTCCTGGTTCAATTTCGTCAGGCCCGTTGCGCGAAGCGAATTACTAAATTCGCGCCGCAGGGCCCACAATTTCTCGCAATCTGCTTCACCAGTCGCCGTCTCGAGCACATTCGGTTTTTTCTTTTCAAGCAATTCACGAATGGCCGCCGCTTCACTGCGCACGCTCTCTTCCTGGCCATCAAGATCGACAAGCAGGTGTGCGCTGCCCGGCGGTACAATCATCTTGCCAAGATCGCGACGTGCCGCTTCCAACGTGAAATGGTCGGCGAGCTCCAATGAAGAAGGCAGGAATCCCGCAGCAAAAATCGCCTGGACGGCCTCAGCGGCTTGTGCCGCGCTAGCAAATGCAGCCGACAAAGTAGCGCGCGCCGGTGGAAGTGGCAGCAAACGGAGCGTGATTTCCGTCACTATTCCAAGCATCCCTTCCGAACCGACAAAGAGGCCAATCAAATCGAAGCCGGTTTTGTTTTTGTGCACGCGGCCGCCGGTCCGCAGCGTTTCCCCATTCGCCAACACCACCTCAAGCCCAATCACGTAATTGCGCGTCACGCCGTATTTTAAGCAGCGCGGACCACCGGCATTCATGGCGACGTTTCCGCCGATCGTGCAATCTTTCATGCTCGCCGGGTCCGGCGGATAAAACAGTGTCTGCGCTCTCGCCAGAGCCTTTAGGTCCGCCGTGATTACGCCCGGTTCTACAATTGCAACCGCATCGGCAAAACTGATTTCATGGATGCGGTTCATCCGTATCAGTGACAGCGCAATCCCACCGCGCATCGGCACGCATCCGCCCACGTAGCCAAATCCCGCGCCGCGTGCTGTTACCGGAATTTCTTCGCGCGACGCAAACTGAAGCAATTTACTCACGTCTTTTGTCGATCTCGCGAAGACGACAACCTCGGGTTCATGCGCGGCGAACCATTTGTCGCTGCTGTGCGCGGCGAGCACTGCCGGTTCATCGCTTACGCAGTGGGCACCGAGCAACTCAACAAGCTGCGTCCTAAGTCTACCCCGTTTCGTTTCCGCCATTCGCAATCCGCAATCCGAAATTGTTACATCCCCATGATCTGATAGCCGCCATCGACATAAATGACCTGGCCGGTGATCGCTGCGGCGCCTTCGCTTGCGAGAAAAACACCGGTTTGACCCAGCTCCGCGGGATCGCAACTGCGTTTTAACGGCGCCCGTTCCTGGTAATGTTTTAACATCGACATAAACCCACTGATCCCGCGCGCGGCCAGCGTGTTGACTGGGCCAGCGGAAATGCAGTTTACCCGAATTTTCTTCGGGCCGAGGTCGTATGCGAGATAACGCGTGCTCGCTTCGAGGCTCGCTTTCGCTACGCCCATGACATTATAGTGCGGCACGACCTTTTCTGAACCGTAATAAGTCATCGCCACAATGCTGCCGCCGTTGGTCATAAATGGCACGGCTTTACGCGTAAGAGCGACGAGCGAATAAGCGCTGATGTCATGTGCCGTCCGAAACGCTTCGCGTGTTGTGCTCAAGAAATCTCCTTCCAACGCTTCTTTGGGTGCAAACGCAAGCGAGTGCAGCATTAAATCGAGGCGATCGGTCTCGCCGCGCACCTTTTCAAAAAAGGTCGCGATCTCGGCGTCACTCGAGACGTCACAGGAAAAAAACGGCGTTTTTTCTCCAAATTCGTTAACGAGCTCCTCGATATTCTCCTTTAGCCGCTCGCCCTGATAATTAAAAATCAAGCGTGCGCCCGCTCCGGCCCAAGCCTTCGCGATCGCCCAGGCGATACTGCGCTTGTTCGCCACCCCAAAAACGACACCTATTTTTCCTGCCAAAACTTGCTGGGTCATAAGCGGAAAAGATACGCAGCTTTAACGGGCCGCAAAAAGCCGAAATGAAAATCGGAGACGGCCGTTGACAGCGCCCATCTTGGGAGAATTCGTGAGCGTAAATATTCGTCGACCTGAAAGATCGTTTATCGATCGAATTGGTTGAAATTTTCAAAACTCCCATATCCATGAATAGAATTTACAACGTGATTTCAGACCGGATTGGACAAATCGTTACCGATATGGAGAATGGAGCCGCTCGAAAAGCCCTCTGCTTTTAATCGTCCTTTAAATGGCTGTCATCGGGATCACCGGCGGAATTTCCACGGGCAAGAGCACGCTTTGCGCGTGTCTGCGCGAGATTGTTCCCAAGGCGAAGTTTTTCGACGCCGACCATGCTGCACGTCAACTTGTCGATCTAGATCCGGAGGTTAAAACGGAGATTCGATGTGAATTTGGCAATGCGATTTTTTCGGCCGATCAGGGGTTGAATCGGGAAAAACTTCGCCATATAGTATTCGGCAACGCGGCCAAAAGGCGCGCGCTCGAACAGATTCTCCATCCGCGGATTCGGCGCCAATGGAGCACAGAAGCGGAAACGCATCGCAACTCTCCCGATTTTTTCTTCGCTGATATCCCACTTCTTTATGAAACCGGCGGCGAAAGGTTGTGCGATCGAGTGGTCGTGGTCGCCTGTTCCAATAAAATCCAACTCCGCTGGCTAATGGAGCGCATGTCGCTGGAACGTTCCGCGACGGAACAAATGATCAATTCACAAATGCCTCTCGAAGAAAAAATCGGACGCGCAGACCATGTCGTGTGGAATAACGGCGCTCGGACGGTGCTCGCCGATCAAGCGCGGTGCCTCGTTGCACTCTGGCAAAAGCAATCATGGACGAAAACCTAACCTCATCAGAGGGGCAAACTGCGGAGGCAAGCGTATCGCCTGCAGACTCCCAAATTGCGGCCAACGCGGCCACTACAGCACCCTCACTTGACCTAAACGAGGTGCAAGAACTTTCGGGTGAAGACCTGGAATCCTTAGCGCGCGATTTGCATTTGCATCTGCATCTGCATCTGCATCCTGCGCGCTCGCGCCATCAACATGTTCTTGACGTAATCCGCGCGGCATTGTCCGCCGGGGCAAGGATCACTGCGGAGGGATTTCTCGACCAAGTAAGTGATTCGCTCGCAATGCTCCGCTGGCCACAATTGAACTTCCTGCCGGTCCCCGAGGATGTGTGCGTTCCACGCGCGTTGATAGAGCAATATCACCTGCGGCCTGGTCAAAGGCTCGCCGGGATTATACGGCTTCCTGGCCACCGCGAGAAATTCCTCATGCTTGAACAAGTCACAACAATCGAAGGCCAACCGGCCGAGGAGTGGAGCGAGCCGACGGACTTCGACAAACTTACGCCGCAATTTCCGCAGGGCCGGATCATGCTTGAAAATCCAGAGACGAACTCCATCAGCGCTCGGGCGGTCGATCTGCTGGCGCCGCTCGGGCGAGGACAACGCGGCCTGATCGTCGCGCCACCACGAGTGGGCAAGACAATCCTGCTCAAAGAAATCGCTAAGGCGGTTCGGGTAAATCATCCGGACATCGTACTCATACTGCTGCTAGTGGACGAACGGCCGGAAGAAGTGACGGATCTGGAACGGGAAATTGATTGTCAAATTTATCACTCGAACTTCGACGAAAGCGTCCATCGACATGTGCAGGTCGCGGAGATTGTGCTGGACCGCGCCAAACGTCTGGTAGAAATGAAGCAAGACGTCGTGATCTTGCTCGACAGCATCACACGGCTTTCGCGCGGGTATAACAATTTGCAGCCGGGCAAAGGCCGGATCATGTCCGGTGGCGTCGAGGCGAAAGCGCTCACCAAGCCGAAGAAATTTTTCGGTTCCGCTCGCAACGTCGAAGAAGGCGGCAGCCTTACGATCCTTGCGACGGCGTTGATTGAAACCGGCAGCCGGATGGACGAATTAATCTTCGAAGAATTCAAAGGCACCGGGAACATGGAGTTGCATCTCGACCGCGCGTTGGTTGAGAAGCGGCTCTACCCGGCGATTCACGTTTTGCAGTCCGCTACGCGCCGTGAAGATTTGCTGTATCATCCTGATGAATGGGAGCGAGTACAGATGTTACGGAAAACGATGGCGGGACTGCCTCCTATCGAGGCGATGGAAAAGTTGATCGAGAATCTCCAAGCGACGAAAACAAACGCCGAATTGCTCCTGAGCGGATTGAGGTGATTTCCGCGGCAAATGACGAAGCACGAATGAGGAATGACGAACGGAGCCCAAATGCCCAAATGACGAATAAGCGATCGGAGACTTCTCCTCCTCATTCGGATTTCATCATTCCTTCGTCATTAGAGATTAGTCATTCGTCATTCTCAAGAGGTCCAATCGCGACGGCAGCGAAGATGGCCGAACTGATTGGGCAAATCGAGGATGTCGATCGCGTGGCGATCGATACTGAAGCCGATAGCCTCCATTGTTATCGAGAGAAGCTTTGCCTGCTCCAAGTCAGCCTTCCGGGTCGAGATTATATTGTCGATCCACTGGCCGATGTCGATCTTGCGTCGCTGGGCACTGCGCTGGAGGGAAAAGAGATTGTTTTGCACGGAGCGGATTTCGATCTGCGATTGCTCCGCCGAGGTTTAAACTTTGCCGCGCAGCGCATTTTCGACACGGTGATTGCAGCGCGTCTGCTCGGGATCCGCGAATTTAGTCTAGCCGCCTTGGTAAAACGGTACTTCGACGTTGAACTCGGCAAAGGGTCTCAAAAGGCAAATTGGGCGCGGCGTCCGCTCTCTGCCCGAATGCTGGAATATGCGATGAACGACACGCATTACCTGTTGCCTCTTGTCGAACGCCTCGAGTCGCAATTGAAACAATTCCATCGAACCGATTGGCTGCGGCAATCCTGCCAACGCGCGGTCGAACAGGCGGCGGTGGAACGTGCGCGCGATAAGGACGAACTTTGGCGCATCCGCGGATCTGGTTTGCTCCGCGGCCGTGCCGCCGCCGTGCTACGCGCGCTTTGGCAATGGCGTGAGAAAGAAGCGGAAGCGGCAGACCGGCCACCGTTTCATATCTTGCAAAATCACGAGCTACTCAATGCGGCAGTAAGTTTCGCCTCGGAAAAGCTGCCTGACTACAGACATTTTTCCTCGCGCCGACGTCAGACATTTCGCGAAGCAGCGCAGAACGCATTACAATTGTCCCAAGAAGAATGGCCGGTCTCGCTGCGCCGCTTTGGAACGCGGCCAAGCGCGGAGATGATAGCTCGGACCGAAGAACTGCGACGACGACGGGATCGTGGGGCAAGAGAACTCGATTTGGAGCCGTCCTTTATCGCATCGCGGAGCACCCTTGAAGCGATCGCGGCGGATAAAGCTTGCGCGACGACTTTGCTGGTTCCCTGGCAACGGGAGTTGATCGGAATTAAAATATGAGCCCCAGATATTTTGCCTCCTGGGCTGCCTTAGCACCCTGATCGAACCAGCAACAGTTCTTTGGTCGTTGCCAAGGGAAATGGAACCGCGGCCTTACTGCGAAAGCAAAGGACTAGGGGATGACCAAGGTCTGACCGACCTTCAAATTTTCAGGATTGTGGATGCTTTCCTTGTTCGCGTTGAGAATCGTTTCCCAGCGTCTCGGTGATTTGTAAAACTTCCGTGAAATCGATGCGAGGGTATCGCCTGACTGAACAATATAAGTTCGTCCTCCGGATTTCTTAGAAGCGTTTTTTGTCGAACTCGCGTCACTCGCTTTCGATTTCTCCGAACCGCTCCGCAAGGTGCCAGCTCGTGCTTCGAGCTCTTTGTGCAGATTCAGATTCTCATTTCGCAACCGGGCTGCCTCGGCTCGAGTGACGACGGAGTCTCCGGACAAAGTCGTGAGCGCTGCGACCTCATCACGTTTCATCGAATTCTTCACATCATTTGCATGAGAGCCGTTTGGACTGAGCGCGAGATAGCGCCTGAAATGGTGCAGGGCGCCGAGCGGGTCGTTCATTTTGTCGTCGTAAAGGAGCGCGAGCTTGTAATGGATCTCGGCGCATCGTGGACTGTCATCGAGAGCGGCTTCGTAGAGATTGATCGCACGCTCAAAATCTCCCTGGGCTGATTTCCCATCCGCATCTTGAACGAGCTGCGCATAACGGGAGCTCATGAGGCGATCGCAGCCAGTAAAAGCGCAAGCGACAAAGATCGACAACGACACGGAAGCGATCGCGATGCGATAATGATTCGTCATTTAACAAGTCAACGTTTCAGTGAGTTAACGATTCGCTTTTGCGGTGGTGAGCGACGCCGAAAATATCTTGAGAAGTTCATGGATGCGGCGCTGAGCAAAGCCACACGACAGCTATTGCAAAGGGTTTCGTGCGATCCTGTAATTCCATTACTCTTTCGAGCCATGACTTCACTTCTTTAATCGCTAATTGATTAAGCCACTCATTGTCTAATTTATTTTCACTTGTGCGGTCGCGTATATTTCAATTTTTTCTCTTCGCAACGGCAGCGTCTCTCTTTCCCGCTGTGCCTCTGTCGGGGTCGCTTTCTAACGCGCAACGCTACAGACTCAATTTTATCGATGTTGATGGCAATGCACTTTCCACCGCCGACGGGCACGTGACCGTATTAGTCGTGACCACACCTGCCGATTCAGAAAAGGCGCGCGCAGTGGGAGATCGGGTTCCGGATTATTGTCTCGGTAATCCCAAGTACAGAATGATTACGATTCTCGATTTCACCAGGAAGCACACGCAGATCGGGCGAAAGATTGCGACCATGTTCGTGCGGCATCGTCTCAATGAAGAAGCGAAGCGGCTTCAGGTACGGTACGACGAGAAGAAAATTGCGCGGAATGCGAGAGGCGACATCTTCACGGTGACCGATTTTGACGGGACAGTGTCCTCCCAACTCAGCGGACAATCTCCAGCATCGAATTTTCGCGTTTTCATCTTCGGGCAGAACGGGGAATTACTCCAGCAATGGGATGACGTTCCGACTGCAACGGAACTGGCTGCAGTCCTCAAGGGACCTTAATACTTTTGCATGGCCGGGTCGATCTCATTCGCCCAGGCGTCGATTCCGCCT
>QHOQ01000089.1:0-1745 GCA_003219355.1 Verrucomicrobiota bacterium | reverse complement strand
GCGATTTCTCTAAGCGGAATTAACTTCGCGCCATCAATCCGCGCGATTTCGTATTCGAATTTTTCCCGCACATCGATTAATTCGAATGGTTCGCGGGCATCCATCTTCCGCTTCAGCTCATGCGCCGACATCGTCGGTATCGCCTCCTCGTCCCGCCGCGTTCTGCAAAATTGTTCGTAATCAATAGGCGAAAAGATGGTCGGATTTTCGCCGCAAACCGGACATTGGGGATCGCGGCGGAGGTTAAGTTCCCGGAATTTCATTCTCAGCGCGTCGAAGTGGAGAAGACGTCCTACGAGCGGCTCACCGATGCCGACGATCATCTTGATCGCCTCAATCGCCTGCAACATCCCGATAATGCCGGGCAAGACACCGAGCACTCCCGCCTCTGCGCAGTTTGGTACCGTATCCGGCGGAGGCGGCTCCGGAAATAAACAGCGATAGCACGGCCCGCCTAGATGAGGCGCGAACACTGTGGTTTGTCCCTCAAAACGAAATACGGAGCCGTAGACGTTCGGTTTACGCGCAAAGACGCAAACATCATTCGACAGGTATCGCGTCGGAAAATTATCCGAACCATCCACGATCAAGTCGTACTGCGCGACCAGTTCGGTCGCGTTTGAGCTCGAGAAACGACACTTGTGCAATTCAATTCCGATTTCAGGATTGGCATCATGCAGCCGATCCTGGGCAGATTCCAATTTCCCGCGGCCAATGTCGCTTGTTCCATGGAGAATTTGCCGTTGCAGATTCGAAAGATCGACATCGTCGAAATCAACAATTCCAATTGTGCCCACACCGGCCGCAGCCAGATACAGTGCAGCAGGCGAACCCAATCCCCCCGCGCCGATGCACAAAACGCGAGCCGCTTTCAGACGGCGTTGCCCGTCCGGTGTAACTTCGGGCATCATCAGATGCCGTGAATAACGGTTCAGTTCTTCAGCGCTCAACTGCATTGCGTTGCTTCGTTTGTCCTCGATGATGCTGTGCTTCATGCCGGTGTCTTTATCCTTATTCTAGCACAATTTTTATTGCCGGTGGACGAGACGCAACCGGTCTAGCGGACATTACTGGGGGTCTTTGAGCGTTTGCGCAAAAGAACCAGTAGGACGGGAATTGGAGTGTCGCGGAGCACAGCGTGGCTGGTGCTACCGACGACACCTTGGATTTTAAAATTAGAGGAATTCTATTCTCTAACGATGACCGGGGTGCCTTCGGGAGCGTTTTCGAAAAATGGTCTCGCCATCCCTTTAGGCAAGCGAATGCAGCCGTGTGACGCAGCAAACGGCGGGACATAACCCTCGTGCATCGCGTAGCCACCATTGAAGTGCATGCAATACGGCATTCGCGCTCCGTCGAAATGGGTGCCCGGCGGTCGAGAATCTTTGCGGACATCGATGTTGGACCTCACCACGTTGCCATAGTCATCGACGTAGTCGCCGAACTCGCTCGAGACATGGTCCCTGTCTTTCGAGACGATGTGATAATGACCAGCAGGGGTGGAGAACCCCGGTTTGCCGGTCGAGACGGTCGATTCGCCGACTACACGTTTGCCTTTGTAAAAGTATGCTTTCTGTTCGCCGACACGAACGACGATTTTCGGTGAGCCGGACACACCCTCGCCGTTCCAATAGCCGGACGGCTGTGGTGCAAATGCGGCGAGCGGACGTTCGACATAGGATGGAAGCTCTTCGCAGCTGGAGCAGAAGACAACGACTGCCGCCCCAGCCATAAGTTGAATGAAT
>QHOQ01000187.1 GCA_003219355.1 Verrucomicrobiota bacterium | reverse complement strand
CGTAGGGTCGCAACTCATCTCGACTCACAGTCGCCCCTTGCTGCGGCGGGTTGTAGCCGGATGGAAATTCGACAATGATACGCGTGGATGAGCCCGCCCCCAAATGCAGCACTTTGTCCGTTAATTTGGTGCGCGGTCGAAGCACGGCGCGATTGGCGTCGGAAAAATTCACGAGGAATTGTCCTTTCAAATAAACGCGTTCACCGGCAAGTCCGTGCTCGGCGACATCTCGTAGGTCGCTTGTGTCGATTAGCCGGCCGAGTGGCATTTTCCCTGGCGGAAATGTCTTCCAGCTGCCTCCGCCAGCATTTGAAGCCAGAGCGACTCCGGAAGCATCAGCGGGAACAGGCTGTGCGGGCAATACCGGAACCGGGGTTGCAGTTGCCGCAGGCGGAGGTTGGGCAACGGCGACGCTAGGCGCAGGCGCGACAGTTGGCGCTGCCGTGGCAACGGGAGCTGATGGTGGTGTGCGTGCCGATGCGACAGCGAACGGAGTCGAGGTTGGCGCAGCCGGTTTTTGAGCGATGGCCGGCTGAACAGGAGTGGAGGTGGGTGATGGAGATTTCATCTTCTCTTTCTTCGCCAGTTTGCCACCCTTTGGCGTCGGCGTTGTCTTCGCTAGCTTTTGCGGAATGGCCGGCGCGGGCGGAGCTTCGACTGGTTTGGCTTGTTCGACTCGAACCAGCTCATTCTCCGCCGGTGGAGGCGTAGCGGTAGGGCCCACAGCAATTGGAACTTGGGGGCCCGTCGTTTTTCGCCGGTAATCGGCGAATCGTTCTTCGGCTTTGACGCGCGCATGCTCCTTAAATAACGGCCAGCCTCCGATGAGATTAAGAGTAAGCGGCGGCTCAAGCCGGAACGTTCCGAGGCCGCGTGTGACCGTATAACTTCCATAAAGCAAGGGGACAGCTGTAATCATGATGCGACCGTCAGCCAATCGCTCTGCATGAATCACAGAAGAGAGATCATGTGTGCGCTCGAGTTTGATTTCCAAGCCAACCTTAAGCGTCTGCTTCATCAAAGGCAGCACCTCAGGGTTCGCCGGATAGACATGCTCCATGAGCAATTCGCCGCTATCGACCGCGTTGGTGAGGGCGACCATCCCAGAGGTAAAGACATCGCCGGGCCCGAGCTCCCGCGCTTCCACGATCGTGTACCTGCCAACGACGTAAGGCACTAAGCCGCGCACTTGCTGATAATTTCGAATATAGTTGCGCGCCAATTCTGCGTTAGTTTTGGCCAACGCGGCAGCGCCCATCCCGACATAGCGATCGTAGAGTTGTTTCGCGTTCAGGAATTCCCCGGCCGGCGCGGCAGTCAACTCGAAACGCTTCGGCGGATCGATTTTGTGCAGCTTTTGTAAGATGCGATAGCTATCCGGGCGTTCCGGCTGATCGAAAATATAAAAACTGCCCAGCCATGCTGCGAAAGCGAAGCCGGTCAAAAGAAGAATTGCGACTGTCCACCCGAAATAATTAGTCCGTCGCCGTGGCGACGAGTAGGTCTCTTCGTAGCGAGAAGTCCTGTAATTCACTTAAACGGGAACAAGAAAATTCGCCGGTTTCAAGCTGACTGCTCGGTTTCAAACGACGATCCGCATCCGCAGGTTCGAGATGCATTTGGATTCTCAATGTGAAAACCAACGCCGGTCAAACCATCGCGAAAGTCCAAAGTAGCGCCGCGCAAGTATGGGATGCTCTCCCCATCAACAAGAAATTGCATCCCGTCGCGCTCTACTACGGCGTCGCCTTCCTTTTTTTGATCGAGCGCCATCTCATAATGAAGCCCCGAAGAGCCGCCCTTTGCAATCTGCACGCGCGAGCCTTTTCGGGAATTTTCTGCGCGCGCTTCAAGCAAAGTTCGAAGCTGTCGAACCGCGCTGTCGGTGACATTAATCATCGCTCGAAAAATAAGGCTGCGGCTGCACCAAGTCAAAGGCTGTACTCGCACCAGACTCCGTTTTTCTTCGCAATTTGTAAGCCCAAATCTAAAGTCAAAAGCGAATGAGCCGGATTCGATTGTTGCCAGATACCGTCGCCAGCCAGGTCGCGGCTGGCGAAGTAGTGGAGCGGCCTGCTTCCGTAGTGAAGGAACTCATCGAGAACAGCATCGACGCCGGCGCCCGCAAGATCGAAATCCTGACTCGTCGTGGAGGAATTTCACTCGTCCGCGTGATTGATGACGGCTCTGGCATGGATCGCGATGACGCGCTCCTTTCGCTCGAACGTCATGCTACTAGCAAGATTCGTTCGGCCGCCGACTTGGAAACAATCGCCACGCTTGGATTTCGCGGAGAAGCTTTGCCTAGCATTGCCAGCGTTTCGCGCTTTCGATTAACCACCCGTGAGCTGAATGCCATCGCCGGAACGGAAATCATCGTAAATGGCGGCAAGATTGACATCGTGCGCGATGGCGGTGAAGCGCCCGGAACCCAAGTAGAAGTCCGCTCGCTTTTTTATAATCTGCCAGCGCGCCGAAAATTTCTTCGTTCCGAAAACACCGAAAGCCGTAACATTGAACACCAGATTCATCTACAGGCGATCGGGCATCCCCGGATTGCCTTTACTTTGCTCCGAGACGATCGGCTCGTGTTTCAGCTGGCGGAAACGGCGACTCTTAGCGATCGAATCCGGGATTTGTATGGTTCCGAATTATTGGAACGCCTCATTCCGGTAGACGGTAACGCTTCCGCCAAAGTTCAAATCAGCGGGCTCATCGGGCAAGCGGGCCTGAGCCGGCAAACTCGCGCGCAACAGCTCATTTTTGTGAACGGCCGTGCGATCGAGAGCAGCCTCATAACCGCCGCCATCCGCGAAGGTTATCACACCGCCCTGATGAAAGGGCAGTATCCGGTTACGTTTCTTTTCCTCGATCTCGATCCAGGCGCCGTCGATGTAAACGTTCACCCGACAAAGCGTGAAGTCCGTTTTCGGGATGTAACTGGAGTGCGCGAAGCGATCGTCCACTGCCTTTGGCAAACCTTGGAACGGAGCCGGGCCGAGTGGCAGGAAAAATTTCGCGCGCCCGCGGCGTTACCGCCATCCGTGACGAAAGTTCCGGCGCCAGCGATGGTCGAACGACAACTTTCTGCCGCGGTCAGCCCCGAAAGGGCTCCGGCACCTTACAGGCCGGTCGAGTTTGCTCCTCGACCGGATCTCGTCCCGGATAATCGCAAGGAGCCTGTAGTTGGGGTCGCTGACCCGGGGCATGGCCGGCAGGCCGTTCGTTCCACGCATGCCGCTCCGCAGCAATTTCAGATCATCGGTGTCCTCAACAAACTTTATGTGTTGATGGAAAACGCGGATGGGCTCGTCCTCGTCGATCAACATGCGGCGCACGAACGCATTCTCTTCGAAGAGTTGCAGCGAAGAATGGAAGAACAGGGAGTTCCAGCGCAGAAGCTGCTACTTCCTCAAACTTTCGATCTGCCACCGCGCGATTCGGACTGGATCGAGCGCAACATGTCGATCTTGCAAAAGATGGGAATCGGAATCGAGAGTTTTGGTCCGAATTCGTTCAAGATCGAGAGCCTGCCAAGTTTTTTGAATGTCTCAGATCCGACGCAGTTCATGCGCAAAGTGATCGATGATCTCAAAAGCGTGACCAACAACAGTTCGGTCATGCGATTGGGCGAAGAGATGATCGCCAAGACAGTTTGTCGGCACGCTGTGAAAGCCAATGATCCGCTACGATATCTCGAAGTCGAAAAACTGATCCGGGATTTGCTCGAGTGCGATCTGCCGTACTGTTGCCCGCACGGTCGGCCTACCATGATTCAGATTTCCCTCGCCGAACTGGAGAAGAAATTCGGTCGGAAAGTTTGACGAGATGTCATCGCGGGACGTCGCGTACGTAAATATACGGCGACGCAGGCCGCAGCCTAGTCGCGGCAGCAATGCGGCTTGCCATTTGGAGTGCCGCTTCTAGTTT
>QHOQ01000088.1:11863-12304 GCA_003219355.1 Verrucomicrobiota bacterium | reverse complement strand
GCCGAGCGCGGATTCGAAATCGGCGCTCGGCATCACAATGAAAGGATCGCTCCCCCCGAGTTCGAGCACACTTTTTTTGATGTGCCGTGCGGCAATACTGGCAACCGCGCTTCCCGCTTTTTCGCTGCCGGTGAGCGTTACCCCCGCTACTCTTGAATCGATAATCACATTTTCCACTTGTTCCGCGTCAATCAGGAGCGTTTGAAAAACGCCCTCATCGAATCCGGCGCGGCAAAAGATCTCTTCAATCGCAAGCGCGCACTGCGGAACGTTGGCGGCGTGTTTCAGGAGCCCAACGTTTCCCGCCATCAAAGCTGGCGCCGCAAACCGAAACACCTGCCAGAATGGAAAATTCCAAGGCATAATCGCGAGAACTGGTCCGAGCGCCTCGTAGCGGACATAACTGCGAGCGGCATCCGTCTGTGCGGCCTCGTCCTCTAA
>QHOQ01000088.1:0-11812 GCA_003219355.1 Verrucomicrobiota bacterium | reverse complement strand
ATCCAGCGCCGCGCGAAATAATTTTCCCATTTCCAACGTCATCATGCGGGCGAGTTTGTCCTTTTCCTGCTCAAGTAATGACGCCGCGGCCATCATGAGTTGCCCCCGTTTGGCAAATGGACGTCGTCGGTGGTGCGTGAATGCACGCTCGGCGCGTTTCAGACGCTGCTCGATTTCGTCGTCGTTGAACGGCAGGAACTCTTTGAGCGTTTCACCCGTTGCTGGATTGATCGACGCGATTGCCATTCTATGTAATAGACGCGAATCAGGTGACCCGCGAGTCGGGCAGAAAGTAGTGGAAACTCCCAGCTTGCGTTGATTTGCTTCGCAAACGAGATGCTCGCGCCCCCCTACAATCGTAGACCTTTGGGAATCAAAATGCGGTCGAGCAAATCGAAGCTCCATTGCACAACCAGCGCAAGGAGCGCCGCCGGAATCGCGCCTTCCAAAATCGTGACGTGATCGTTCAAATTCAGTCCGCTTAAGATTGGCTCGCCGTAACCGCCCGCTCCGATCAACGCGGCAAGCGTGGCAGTACCAATGTTAATAACGGCGCTGGTTTTAATTCCCGACAAAATCGAGCGCGACGCCATTGGTAGATAAATTCGCCAAAGCCGCGCCGCCGGTGCGAGTCCCAGCGCGATGGCCGATTCGCGGAGTGATCGCGGAATGTCCTGCAAGCCGCTCGCAGTGTTGCGCACAATCGGCAGCAATCCGTAAAGAAAAAGCGCGGTAATCGCGGTCCGAACGCTGATTCCGAAAAACGGAAGGGGAACCAGAAGAGCGAGCAACGCAAGCGATGGAACGGTCTGCATGACGCCAGCAAAACCAAGAATCATGTTTCCGGTCGCGCCACCACGGCTGGCGACAATCCCAAGCGGAATCCCGGTCATTACTGAAAGAAGCAACGAAAATCCCGCAAGTTCGAGATGGCGCAATGTCCAGCGCGCAAGCTTTTGCCAAAACGATTCGCCGGTGGTAACCGTCGATCCAACGGCGTTCTGAAAATACAAGTTTGCAGCTGTTGTGTAGTTTTTTGTCCGCTCTGCTTCCGCGTTCAGCCGAATCATCCGCGCTTCATCGAGCGTGCCTGCAAGTCCGTGCAATCCGGCGATCGCATCGTCGCGCAGGGAAGTTCGAAATAAGAATACCGCATCGTATTTCGGAAAAAAATCGAAGTCGTCTACTAGGGAGACGAGATCGTTTTCCGCAATCTTGGCGTCGGTCGAGTAAGCATCCTTCACGTCGATAGAGCCGTTAGCCAGAGCGGCGTACCCAAGCGCGTGATCAATCCCGATGATGTTCAGCTGAGGGAGGCTGTAACGCTGGCGCAGCGGTCGCCATCCATCACGGCGATCCAAAAATTCGTGCGTAAGTCCGATTTTGAGTTCCGGATGTTTGCGCAAATCGCCGATCGTGCGAATCCCAAGTCGTTGCGCCTCGTTACGTCGCATGACAAGCGCATAGGTGTTGTTGAAGCCAAGCGGCTCCGTCATTCCGACGCCGGTTTTTGTCAGCGCATCGCGGATTTCCTGGACCGACAATTGCCGTTCAGTCTTGAGAATTTCTTGCGCAATCGTTCCCGTGTACTCCAGATAGATGTCGATTTGCCCGCCGCGTAAGGCTTCCCAAAGAATAATCGTGCCGCCCATTCCTTGCCGATGTTCCGCTGGAATGCCCGCCTCGTTTAGCGTGCGCTTGGCAATTTCGCCCAGGACGTAAGATTCTGTGAATTTTTTCGACCCGATTAAAACTGGCTGAGCACAAAACAACGAGCAAGTAAAAATCAGGAAGGGGAGAACAGCGCAAAAATGAAAAACGATTCTAAATCTTCGAAATAGCGGCTGTATTTCCTCTTTTCCTGCTTTTCTGATTCGTTTCATAAGACGGCAAGACTTCGTTGCGCGTTGATGAACTCGGAAACAAAGGGATTGGCCGGTCTTTCCCGAAGATCGATTATCGAACCTTGCTGGACGACGCGGCCTTCATTCATGAGCACAATTTCGTCGCCGAAATAAGCTGCTTCCGCCAGGTCATGCGTGACGAGCAGCGTGGTTTGGCGTAAGCGCGCGAAAATTTCTTTGAGATCCTTTTGTAACGACGCACGCACCAATGGATCGAGCGCGCCGAGTGGTTCGTCGAGGAGCAACAATTCGGGCGAAAGCATCAATGCCCGCATCAAACTGACGCGTTGACGCTGGCCGCCGGAAAGTTCAAGCGGGTACCGCGCCAGCAAGTTTTCGGGAAATCTTGTCAGCTCGCACAATTCGGAAAGCCGCGTGCGCATTTCTTCGTCGGATTTTTCGAGATGGCGCGCCATCAAAAGGATGTTTGCGCGTGCGGTGAGATGTGGGAAAAGACCGCCTTCCTGAATGACATACCCGATGCGGTGACGCAATATATCGATGTTAGCGGCTGTAATCTGCGAACCATCGAAATCGATTGTGCCAGAATCAGGCGCGATCAGCCGAATGATGATTCGTAATAGTGTCGATTTCCCGCAGCCGCTCGGCCCGATTAGAACCGTGGTTTTGCCACGCTCGATTGATAGATTCGTCGGATGCAGCGCAGGTGCGTCGGCGTAGCGCTTCGTGACGGCGACAAGTTGAACAAGGGCGTTCATAACTGTAGCCGCTTCGCTATGCGAAACGCCGGCGCGGATGTTGCGTTCATAATCTGAAGCGCGCCGCCCACAGGGCAGCCGCTACAGTGTCACGGTGAAATAAAAAACGCCAAACAAGTGACTCTTGTCGGTCCACATTCGAACAAACTCAAATCCTGCTTTGTGGGCCAGGTCGATAAAACCTGGTGGGGTATGTTTGTAGGAATATTCCGTGATGATTTTCTCTCCCGCATGGAAATGAAACTGCCGCTCCTTAATTCGCACAGTCTGATCGAGTTCGCTGAGCAGATAGATCTCGATCCGGCCTTCATCCGGATTGTAAATCGCGTAATGCTGCCACTGTCGTAGGTCGAAATTCGCCCCGAGCTCGCGATTCGCGCGCGCAAGCAAATTCAAATTAAATTGCGCGGTCACACCGGCGCTGTCGTTGTAAGCGCGTTCCAAAACTTGTCGATCTTTTCGCAGATCGACGCCAATCAAAAGCCCGCCGTCATTTTCGCAGAGATCGACAACACGTTGTAAGAACGCCATTGCTGTCGGCGGCTCAAAATTGCCGATGGTCGAGCCAGGAAAGTAAACAATTTTGCGCGCGGCTTTTCGGGAAGTCGAAGGCAGATCGAACGGTTCGAGGTAATCGGCGCAGACCGGCAGAATTTCGAGCTGGGGAAAAAGCTTGCGAAACAAAGCGGTCGATCTTTCGAGCTGTTCTTTTGAAATATCGACTGGGACGTAAACAGCCGGCTCTTCCAGCTCTTCCAAAAGAATGCGCGTTTTTGTTCCGGCGCCGGTGCCAAGACCGATCAGCTCGCAACGCGCGCCGATGCAATGGGCCATCTGATGAGCTTGAATCCGGAGAATCGCAGTCTCAGCTCGAGTGATGTAATATTCCGGTAGTTCGCAGATTTTTTGAAACAGCTCCGCGCCGTTCTCATCGTAGAAATATTTGCACGGCAAGGTGCGCGGATGATGAGAGAGGCCGGCGATTGCCTCCGAAAGAAAATCCGATTTCGCCGGCTCAAGATCGACCACGGCAAGCCGATTTGGCTCGTGGTTCATTTTGAGTCGCGCGCGAGCCGAATCCCTGTGAATTGCCAGCGTTTTTCGGGCTGAAAAAAGTTTCGATATGTCTTGCGGATGTGCGTGCGTGACGTCGCGCAGGAGCCCCCACGCAAGACATATTGATTACACATGAACTTGCCGTTGTACTCGCCGAGTGCGCCAGGCGCGGCGCTGTACCCAGGGTAAGGCGAATACGCGCTCCGCGTCCATTCCCAAACGTCGCCAAACATTTGTTGAAGTTGTCGATCCTGTCCTGTCGATGATCGTGGATGAAACTCCTCGGCCTCGACGAAATTGCCCTCGATCGGACAATCAAGCGCGACAAGTTCCCATTCGAATTCCGTAGGCAACCGGGCACCACTCCAATTTGCGAAGGCGTCGGCTTCAAAATAGCTGACATGTGTTACTGGCTCTGATTCGTCGACGGGACGAAAACCGGAGAGCGTGAACTGCCACCACGCGCCGTCGCGTTTTTCCCAGTAAAGCGGCGCCTGCCAGTGTTGTTCATTTACCGTCATCCAACCGAGCGATAACCAAAATTCGGCGCGCGCGTATCCGCCGGCTTCGATAAATTTGAGATATTCGCCATTTGTAGTGGGTCGTGAAGCGAGCGAAAACGTACCAACCAACGTTCGATGGCGCGGGCCTTCGTTATCGTATGAAAATTCGTTGCCTTCGTGACCGATCTCCACGGCTGTCTCTTCGAAATGGAGAAAATCCATCGGGGCAGTTTTTGCTGGAACAACGTCGATCTCGCGTTCGCGAAAAACTGGGTAGAGCGGATTTTGCGCGAACACGTGCTTGATGTCTGTGATAAGCAACTCTTGATGCTGCTGCTCGTGATGAACGCCGAGAATTAAAATTGGCTCGATGTCGTCGAGAAGCTTTTCGTCAGCCTGTGAAAGGAGATTGTCGATATGCGAATCGATCGACGAGCGGTAGCGCTGTGCTTCCTTTACGGTGGGGCGCGAGATCAAGCCACGGAGATCGCGCCTGTGCATGTCGCCGGCCGCGTTGTAGTATGAATTGAAGAGATAGGCGTATTGCGGAATTTCGGCGCGATATCCGGGAACGAATCTTTTCAGGATAAACGTTTCGAAGAACCACGTGGTATGGGCAAGGTGCCACTTGGTTGGGCTGACATCCGGTATTGACTGGACAACACAATCTTCGGGCTCAAGATTCGCGCACAATCCTGTCGTGAAGTTTCTGATTTGATGAAAACGCGTGAGCAGACATTCGGCACGCGATTGGCCCGCGTTCGAACACAGCCGTGCGGCCGCCGCTTGACTGATAGCGGGCGCGGTGAGTGAGCTCAAGTAATGCCGCCTTCCTGCTCGATTTCCTCTCGGCGCGCCTCGAGCATTTGATCGTGTGCCGCTTCCTCGAGACCGCCGGTCACCAGTTGCTCGCCGACCGTTTCGTCCTCGTCCAATCCAGCACGGGACGCTCGCTGCCCCGTGTTACTCGCGATGACTTGCCATTCTTCTACCAGATCGGCGTTCTGGCTGGTTTCTTCCGGCGGCAAAGGAATAGCGGTGCCAAGCAATTCGCGCCGCGCCTGGGCCCAATCTGCATCAGTAAATTCATCGGGATTGCGTTCGTCGATCATCGCAATTTCCCTCGCGCGCTTTTCCACTTCCTCCGGCGACGGCGCGCCGACGCCGTTGCCATGCACCGAGATTTTTCCAGCTCCAGGTTGTGAGTAATCGTTCATCGCGAATAATACAAAAGGCCGGTGCCGATGTCCGTAATACACTTTGGACTACAGATTGCAGGCTTGCAATACAAGCGCTGAAAAGCATATGTCGGCTGCGATAAGAAAATGGGCGGCGAAAGACTGATTGAACTGGGGAACGGCAGTCAAATCGCTTTTGAAGAATACGGCGATCCGACCGGTACACCGGTGGTATTTTGTCACGGATGGCCCAGTTCGCGGACCATGGCACAATTAACAGACGATGCGGCGCGCCAGCTTTGTATCCGCATCATTTCACCAGACCGGCCTGGCATCAGTGGATCCAGCTTTAAGCGGAATCGCAAATTGCTCGAATGGCCGCCGATCGTGGAGCGACTGGTCGATGACCTTAGCGTGACCAAATTTCGAATGCTCGCGATTTCCGGTGGTGCGCCCTACGCCTACATAACTGCCAGGGCGATGCCGAAGCGGGTTCGGGCGATTGCGATCGTGAGCGGTGCACCGCCGATTGCCGACCTTGCCGATCACAGCGGATTGCTCAGGCTGTATCGCTGGATGCTGAAATTCCGCCGAACGTCTCCCCAACTTCTGCGAATACTATTTCATATCGCGCAGCCTGTTGCCGCCAGGCGGATTCCAATCCAATTGCGTCCACTGATCTTGAAGTTCTTGCACCCTTACGATGCGGCGGTCCTGCACGACAACGCGGCATTCGAAGCGTGCTTTGAAAGCGCGCGGCGAGCGTGGAGGGGATCTGTCGAGGGGGTAATGATTGACGCACAAGTTTATGCGGAGCCGTGGGGTTTCAAGTTGGAAGATGTCGATGTACCGGTGCGGCTTTGGCACGGTCTACAAGACCGCGCATTTTCGTTTCGTGTGGCGGAAGAGGTCGCGAAGCGTCTGCCTAATTGTAAAGCGCGCTACATTGATAAAGTTGGTCACTATTCGCTGCCCATCCGGTACATGCGCGAGGTCCTCACGGACTTAATTGCGGGCTAGTCGACGCGCGTGTTCCGCACAGTGAAGCGGTTACAGCAGCAAAGTTTTCCCGTGCGTTGGCTGTACTGCACGGTAAAGATTTGACGTGGGAGATTTCACCGGAGGCGCAACTCGCGGACAACGGTCGCGGCAGCAATGGACTGTCGATCCACCCTTTAACACGCGCGTGCGCGAACTCGTCCGTGATTGGGGTACGGAAAAGTTCCACGAGCTGATCGAGGAAATGATCGTGACAGCGCTGAAGATTGCACGCGATCAGATGAACGTGGCCGACCTCAAACTGATCAATCGATCAGTAAAGGAAATGCGCTACGCGGCGAAGGTCTTCGCACGATTTCAGCACTTCCGGAAAGTTGCCGTGTTCGGTTCGGCTCGCACCTTGCCCGATGCGTCGGAGTTCAAGATCGCAGAGGACTTCGGGAAGGAAATGGTCGCGCACAACTTCATGGTGATAACCGGGGCGGGCGATGGCATCATGGGCGCAGCGCAGCGTGGCGCGGGCCGCGAACACAGTTTCGGGCTGAACATTCGCCTGCCGTTCGAGCAACGAGCCAACCAAGTTATCGAAGGCGATCCCAAATTGATCAATTTGAATTACTTCTTTACCCGCAAATTGAACTTCGTGAAAGAAACACATGCTTTCGCGCTGTTCCCGGGCGGTTTCGGCACGCTCGACGAAACCTTCGAGGTCCTCACGCTTATGCAGACCGGCAAGGCGCGTGTGATTCCAGTGGTCCTCCTCGACCGGCCAAATGGAAATTATTGGGAGACATGGATGAAATTCCTTACCCAGCACCTGCTCAAGCTTGGCTTCATTTCGCAGGAAGATTTTTCCTTCTTTAAAATCGTCCACAATGTCCGAGAAGCGGTTGCGGAGATCTTGCAGTTCTACAAAGTTTATCAGTCAGCGCGCTGGGTCGGCAAAAGACTCGTCATTCGCATTTGTCATCGCTTGTCAAGAAAAGCGGTTGTCGACCTTAACGAGAAATTTGCAGACATCGTTCGGAGCGGCGAGATCGTGCAAGGTACCGCGCTGCGTCAGGAAAAGAACGAACCCAAGATTTGGAATCTCCCCCGACTAATTCTCACTCCTTCTCGGCGCAGCTTTGGCCGCTTTCGTCAGCTTATTGACGCGATTAATTCTTCAACAATCGCGTGAAGCCGTCTCCACGGGCCTGACCGGCTGGAGCGATACAGGCGCGTCATTGGGCGAGGGAAGCGGTTTTGCCGCCTCCGTGCCTATCAATGAAGCATCGACTTGAAGCTTTGCCTCCATCATGTCATCAAACGAAAAATGCTCACTCGCGTAGCGCAGGCCGTTTGCCGCACAGTGCGCGGCCAGTTTCTGATCGGAAATAAATTCCAGGATCGCAGTGGCGAGAGATTTGCTATCGCCCGGTTCGACCAGTAACCCGTTTTGCCGCTGCTGGATGATTTCCGGAATGTCACCCACAGTCGTCGCGACGACAGGACGGCCACTGGCGAAAGCTTCGCGCAAAACGATGGGGGCGGCCTCAGTGCGCAGCGAAGCGATCACTACCATGTCGCAAGCAGCATAAACATCGGGTGTGTCCCAGCGATATCCGACCATGAAAATTTTCTCGGCTAATCCGGCACGATCGATCGCGTTCCTTACATTTATGCCGCGCCTTAGTTGGCCGGTACCCTGGCCCACGATGACGAGACGGGCGTCAGGACGCTCCGATAAAACGTCGTGAAACGCTTCAACCAAGACGAGTTGACCTTTATCCGGACGAATCATGCCGATATTGCCAATGAGTGGCGTGTCTGCGCTAAAACCCATTTCGCGCCGGAATTTCATTCGATCGCGCGGCGGTTTAAATTTTTGCAAATCAACGGCCGAGCCGACGACCTCGATCTTTACGGAGTCGATTCCGTTTTCCTGCACGAGCTGCCGTTTGATCACTGATGCGTCGGCAACGATTTTCGAACAGCCACGCTTGAAAATAAAGGCGCGTCCTTTGCCTCCGATTGGATCCGTGATACAGCGGGCGCGGATTAGTGGAAGTCCAGAAAGATACAGAGGCAAACAAAGCCAGTGGTCTTTCGAACTATAGGTTTTGAGTAAATCGATCCGATTTTGCCGGCAGAATCTCCAAAGTCGCCACGAAAGCACCGGATCAAAACGACGCCGTAACGGCATTGCGATAGCTCGCGTGCCGAGCTCGCGTGCCTTGAGCATAACCTGGCCGTTTGGATTACAGATCAACCATGCGTTGTGCCGTCGCGCATTCAGCCAATTGATTTCGAGACAGGTGCGATATTCTTGCCCGCCCCAGCTGCGACTGCTCTCAACATAGAGAATGTTCACCTTGGACCGACACCCATCCGGTGGCTTCGTGGCAAACTAGCCGGTAGCGCCACGTTTTTCGAGAATATAATCGTGAATTGTATTTACAGTTCGAAGCGCCTTGCCGGCAACTTCAGAGCTTGGCACGCCCACGCCGAAGGTTTTCTCCATTCCTACCGCTAGTTCGAGGGCGTCGATCGAGTCGAGGCCGAGGCTATTCGGCCCGAAGAGCGGAAGATCATCTGCGATTTGGTCCGGAGTGGTCTGCAGCATCAAATTTTTGACCAGCATCTCCTTAATAAGAGTGCGCAGATTCGTGTCGGACATAAAACAAGTGGCGATTTTGTAGCAAGTCGCGGCGTAGGTCAACTGACCAGTAAGGTCTCATTCGATGAGCAACTCGATCAAATATCTGCGGAACTGATAACAGGCGCTCTTATAGCCCTAAACTTGATCAACTTTGCCCGGAGTCTGATTGCCTGGTTCCAAATTGGGCCGCGCTTCGCTGCTGGGCGGCTGGGCCTCGATTCGGGGCACCGTTGATTCTGCCGGTTTTACGTCTGACTTCGTCGTTTCGTTGTCAGATTTTCCGGCCTTGTGCAACTCGTCACTGAACTCGTCCTTGGCCTTTTGAAACTCCTTCACTGCCTGGCCCATTCCGCGCGCGAGTTCTGGTAGTTTCTTCGCACCGAACAAAACGAGAATGATCAGCAAGATGATGATCAAATCCGGTCCTGCCAAATTCATGAAGCTGGCAATGAGGCTCATAGATCGGTTTCAACATCAGACCGTTTGCTCAACTTGCAAGGCAAATCGGCCCTGCCGCGGCAAGCCGGTTGAAGTTGACAGGCTCCTGCTCGTATGGGAAAAAGCCCCCAGTATGCGTCCGATCTGGAAAGGCAGCATCAGCTTTGGGCTAGTGTATATTCCGGTGGCTGTTTATCCGGCCACACGCGAGGAGAAGCTTAGTTTCCGGCAACTCCGCTCCAGCGATCTTAGCCCTATCAGGTACAAAAAAGTCGCGGAGGCTGACTCAAAAGAGGTTCCGGCCGAGCAGATCGTAAGAGGGTTCGAATACGAGCGCGGCCGTTACATTGTTATGAAAGAGGAGGATTTCGAGAAGGTCCGCATCGAATCCACTCATTCCATCGATATCACTGACTTCGTCGACTTGGAACAGGTTGATCCGAAGTTTTTCTACAAGCCTTATTTCCTGGAGCCGCAGAAAGGCGGGGAGAAGGCATACGCCGTTTTACACAAGGCACTTAGTGGGACAGGCAAGATTGGCATCGCCAAAGTCGTTATTAGCAATCGCGAACACCTGGCCGCGGTGAAACCCGACGGACTATTTCTTATCCTGGAGCTGATGCATTTCGCGAGCGAAATCCTCAGCACGGAAATTTTAAAGAACGGATCAGCCACAGGGGTTACTGACAAAGAACTGAAAATAGCCCAAGCGCTCATCGACAGTATGGCGGTTTCCTGGGAACCGGAAAAATATCGCGACGAATACCGGACGGCATTGATGGAGATCATCGAGCAGAAAGCAAAGAATAGACAAATCCCTGGCAGAGTGGCGCCTGCGCACTCACCGACGAATGTTGTCGATCTTGTCAAGGTGCTTCAGGACAGCCTTAATCGCACTCAATCCCTGAAGCAGAAGCGCGGCTCTGCTCGATCCAGCGGGCGTTCGACAGCCGCGCTGGTGAAGCAGAAGAGGCGCGCGGGCGTTTTGGGCTAATTGGCATTTGATCCGAAGGGGTCGCTAAACCCGTTCCCGGAAATCGGAAAACCGGTTGCAAATCGAACCTTCTTCATTAGCTTACGCGTTCAATTTATGGCCAAGACTGCCTGGATTAATCGCAATGAGCGAAAGCGCGCGACGGTGAAGAAGTATGCCGCATTGCGCGCCGAGTTGAAGGCGAAAAAAGATTATGCCGGCCTCGCGCAGCTTCCGCGCGACGCCAGCCCGAGCCGTGTGGTTAACCGTTGCAAAGTGACAGGCCGCCGGCGCGCTTTCATTCGCCGCTTCAAGGTTTCGCGTCTCACTTTTCGCGAACTGGCTTCGCAAGGGCTCATCCCTGGCGTAACTAAATCGAGCTGGTAAATTCGTGTTCGATGGGGTCTCGGATGCACGGGTTGCAACCGCGCAATGAACTTTCTATTTTTGTTTTTGACGGCAGCGCCCATCGCTGAAACGATCATCGAACACTGGGACTCGCCCGGTGTTTTGATCGGGAAAATCGCGGTTATTGCTGCGCTTGTCGGGCTTAATGGTTTCTTCGTCGCGTGCGAATTTGCCGTTGTTAAGGTGCGTGGCAGCCAGCTCGACGCTTTGATAGAGGAGGGGAACCTCCGAGCAAACTTCGTCAAGCATGTCCGCAGCCATCTCGATGCGTATCTCTCCGCGACCCAGCTTGGCATTACCTTGGCCAGTCTCGCGCTCGGGTGGGTCGGTGAACAGTTTCTGGTACAAATCCTTGAGCCGTTCTTCGCACTCGCGAATATTCATTCGCACGGAGTTGTGACGTCGGTGTCGGTCGCACTGGCCTTTGTCGGTATCACTTTTCTGCACATCGTCTTCGGCGAACTCGGCCCGAAATACACCGCGATCGCGAACCCATTATCGGTCGCCTTACGAATCGTGCGCCCCCTCCGTGCGTTTTATCTCTTGTTCCGTCCCGCGATTTGGTTGCTGCACAAATCTTCGAACTTGCTGCTGCAAGGACTGTTGCGCATGCGACCCGCCTCCGGTGCGGAGTTGGCACACAGCGAAGAGGAGTTGCGACTGATCCTCGAGCAAAGCGAAAAATCGCACGAAGTTTCCACCCTCGGACGCGATTTGCTCATCAATGCGCTCGATCTGCGCGATCGCGTTGTGCGCGATATCATGACACCACGCGGCGAAGTCGTTTATCTCGACCTGGAAGACAGCTTCGAAACCAACGTGAAAAAGGCAATCGAATCGCGACACACGCGTTTCCCGCTTTGCCGGGAAAATCTCGATAATACGATCGGCCTTATTCACATTAAGGAACTCGTGCCCATGATGCGCGATCCGCATCCCGATCTTATGCGCATCAAACGCGAACTGATTCCAGTTCCGGAGATGATGTCGCTT
>QHOQ01000043.1:891-6545 GCA_003219355.1 Verrucomicrobiota bacterium | reverse complement strand
CGAGCTCGTGGCGACGGCGAGATGCAGTTTCATCTGCCGCAGTTCTTCCAACACTTCTTTAACGCTGGCAAAGAGGCCGACCCGATCGGCAAAGAACTCCGTCGCGATCTCACCGCGACGCCGCATCATTTCCTCAGTGGACACGGAGAGGCCAAATGCTTTTTTGTAAAACTCAACCGCAAGCCGGTAGCTCACCCCGACTACGTTCTGGTGATATTCGCCGCGATACGTCACGCCGTACTCAGCGAGTAATTTCGCGTCGATTTCATTCCACCACGGCTCGGAGTCGGCGAGCACGCCATCGAGATCGAAGATTACAGCAGATAGCATGGAGAAGTTGACCGGCATTCTTGAGTCATTAAGAAGACCCTTTCAGTTCATCGCCAGCGTATAATGTACGTTAAAATTTGTGGAATAAGACGACACGAAGATGCCTTGATAGCTGCTGAGCTCGGCGCTGATGCTATCGGCCTCTTGGTCGGCCAAGGACATAATAGTCCGGACTTTATTTCTGCTGCTGTTGCGAGGGAGATCTCTCGCACCCTGCCGCCGTCTGTGGAAGCAGTTTTAGTCACCCACATTCCAGAGGTCGACGAAATCGAACGATTATTGCTACAGAGTGGAATCAAGGCTGTTCAGCTTCACAGCGAAATTGCTCCCGGCTCTGTGGAACGTTTGCCGAGCCGACTTCCCGGGGTGAAGATATTCAAGTCCGTTCATGTGATTTCTGCCGACAGTGTCGCCTATCCTGAAGCCTTCAGGAAGGTGGTGGACGGTTTCGTTCTCGACACGATCAATGTGGCAACTGATCAAGTTGGTGGCACCGGAAAAACACACGATTGGTCGATCAGCCAGAAGATTATCACGCGCTACCCCGAAATTCCTATTATCCTCGCTGGCGGTCTGACTTCTGAAAATGTGCGATCTGCGATCGAATACGTGCATCCGTTTGGCGTTGACGTGAATTCAGGAACGAAAGGATCCGATGGATTTAAAGACGCTCGCAAAATGCGCGAGTTCATCCTTGAAGCCAAGCGCTCAGATGCGACAGGACGCTGAGATGTTTGAGACTTGGCGGAGAATGGGGTCGCGTCTAAACTCCGAGAAATTTCGCGAGCACGGCATGTAACATTGAATTCTCGTTAGGCCGGCATCGCGCCATTTCAGACAACTGTCAGCGGTTCGAAGATTCAGGCTGATGATTTCCGGCGAAATTTTTCGCGTGCAGGCGGGCTACAGTTGCGCCGAGTCAGTTAGCTCCCTGTTCGAGAAGACGATGAGGATCAACAATAGATTGAGTGGATTCTCGTCGCGTCAGACTATCGAGCAGTTCCCTCAGGCGCGCCTCGTACGAATCACACATCGAAGATTTGCCATCTGGCTCGACCCATTCCGGGTGTTGTATCCGGAGATCGTCGTGAATCTGTTGCCGGAGTTCCGCGTAAGTATGGATTTGATGATGCAGGGGCGTTGGCCTGGCGAAAGATTCATGCGTGGCGCGGGATGGCTTGTGCGACTTGCCTAATTTGTGAGCGCGCTTCCTTCTGAGGCTAACGAATTTCATAAGCGCCTTTCATCCGGGCGGATCACTGGTCCAGATCCGCGCGGAGGCCCTTCATACGGTACTACGCACAGCGGCCTCACCTCGGATGCCTTCAGATTAGCTGTTGGCCGTACTCGTCTTGCCCCGCCCAGTCTTCTGCTGCAGCTCGTCGATCTTTTTCGAAGCTTCCGCTTTGGTCCAACTTTCATTTAATTCTTCCCCAGCTTCGCGGCAGAGCGTCTGGAGATATGAGCGCTGCGGGCCAGTCATCGACTCATCTTTTATTACCCACTCGTCGGGATCTTTCTTTGGATTGAGTGATGCGGGCGGCACATCTGGCGCAACATCGTCGGCTTTCAATCAGAGGCAGATTCGTGCCCGCTCCCGCCGGTGGACTTGCCCGAACAAAAGCGGGTCCGCAGCTTGCGCGTCATTCGAGCGCACCGAGACCGAGCCGAAGGTCGTTGATGGTTGAGAGTTGAGAGCTATCAGGCCGCAGCCATCGCCAGCGAACTACAGGAAGATGTCCCAATTAGATATTCAACAGCCGATCGAAAAATGCTCGATATCGTTGCAAGGTCACTCGCAGATCTTCGGTCGAGACGTTATCGCCGCGACCCCATTGTCCTTCCAAGTTGGTCCGGGCTTCAGAAAAACTGTTGGCCAATCGCTGGATTACTTCAGCGACGAGCGCATCCGCTTGTTCGACAGCTCGACGTGGCTCGTCCACGAAAGCCGTCTGAATCTCCGTCCATCGTGTACGGAAATCTTTCGCTTCATTGTCCGGGAACAGTGTCGCCGCGGCATCGCCGGATTTATGGTCGGATTTACGCCCTGTTTCAGTGCG
Organism: Verrucomicrobiota bacterium; assembly: GCA_003219355.1. GTDB lineage: Bacteria > Verrucomicrobiota > Verrucomicrobiia > Chthoniobacterales > UBA10450 > Udaeobacter. Next base: position 4,155 of record QHOQ01000043.1, on the reverse strand, counting down.
CTTAAGGTCTCTGGCGACTTCCGCTGTGGAAGTTGGACGGTTCGAGCGTCGGTCGTCGACCTTGTAATCTTGTTTGTGTGGTTCTCTATCTTTTTCTTCAGCTGTTTCTTCAGTAGTTTTTTCTTCAGTTTTCATGAGGCTGCCTCCTCGCGTGTTACAGTTTCTGTTGGCTCCAGCAGTTCTTCAAAAAGCGAGCGATAGTGTACCAGCGCCTGCCGCAAGTCTTCCGTGGTTGCGTTGCCACTGTTGTTACGTGCCGCAATATCGTGCGCCGCACGATAATTGGTCACGACGTTGGGATGATCGACCGAGACGTCCGAAACGCGCTGATCGAAGTCGCCTACCGGATAACCACGAGCTTGCATGACTTCTTTGACAAGCCCATCGGCATCGCGCACCGCCTGTGATGGCTCATCTACGAATCGCGCTTGCGTTTTCTTCCAAGCTTCGGCAAAGCGGCTCTGATCCGCAGGCGCGAGGACGCGAATCTCAAGCTTGCTAACGCGTTTCTCTCGCGCGGCCAACTCCGCCTCTGCTTTGCGCTGATCACCATATTGATCCACAGCGCGCTTGTATTCGGGTCCGAATTGCTCTTGCAGATTTTGCGTGCGGCGGCGCTGCCAAAAGAAAAAAAGCCCGATCGCGACGAGCACTATGACAACGGCGAGAATGATCAGTGCTGTTGTACTCACTGTATTGCGTTTCTATGAGAATGCTTCTGCCAGTTATATCGCATCCGGACGATTGATCGGTTTGGCGCCGGCGGATTACGCACAGCGGCCTCACTTCAGATGCCTTCAGATTAGCTGTTGGCCGTACTCGTCTTGCCCCGCCCAGTCTTCTGCTGCAGCTCGTCGATCTTTTTCGAAGCTTCCGCTTTGGTCCAACTTTCATTTAATTCTTCCCCAGCTTCGCGGCAGAGCGTCTGGAGATATGAGCGCTTCGGGCCGCTGCTTCTGTTCAAGAATCTTGCTCCAGATAACCTCACACGGTAGCGTCGACAAACCCACGATCGGAAAACTATGAACTACAACATCGCAACAATCCTCGCCGTCATCGCGATCCTCTTCGTCTTAGCGACTTATCTCACTGGCGCGCCACTTGTGCCGGTCGCAGTCATTCTGCTCGGACTGGCGATTATTTTCGGCGGACAGGCATTCCGCCGGGTTTAGTCAAAAAAAAGCTGGCTCGGAATCTCTTCCAAGCCAGCTCAGTGAATTCTACTTTTCTACGTCAGCTTAGTACCCGTGACGGTAGTAATGATGACGGTGGTGGCGGTAATAAACCCGGCGCCCACCGGACCAGTAGTACGAGGGACCCGTGTAATAGCTGTAGGACGGATATGACTGGTAGTATCCATATGGATAATACCCGTATCCGTAGCCCGGATAGCCGTAGCCATAAGAGCTATATCGGTAAGCCGGGTAACCAAATCCAACTCCAACCCCTCCAATTCCCACTGAAATTTGAGCGTCAGAACGCTGCACGGGAACGAAAGCAAATCCACTTACCATCAATGCAATTAAGAGAAGCTTTTTCATGTAGTTCTCCCTTCGTGTTTGTTGTTTTTGCGAGGGATGAAAGCTCCTACTCAGAACTTCCTCGACGCCGCAGAATGCGCGCGTCCCTCTATATATATAATCGGATGCGGACAGTCTCGCGGTTCCCAAAAAATGGCCAAAAAGAGAGCGGTTCTGCCTAAGGGAATTGGTGATCGAGGGTATCGATAAACCCAACCAAATTGCCACACTAACTACATTTCTTTTTTCTAGAAAATCCCGTTAGCCGAGGGGCCGAAACGAGCGGGAGCAAGTGAGTCAAATCGCAGCCGACCAGAAGCGAGAACGGCCGCCCTTGCCGACGCTTCCTCCTTCATTTATTACGGCGCCACATGGCGTGCCGATTAAGCGCAGGTTCCTTGCGCAAAGCGTCACCGGCTGATAAAACGTCGACCGTGATCTGGAAGGTATTTCAAATCGTGCTCTGGCTCGCCGCCGCCGCTTACGCGGTTGTGGGTGTCGTCGCCATCACAGGCATGATGGGCAGCGAAGCGGCCTCGTTGCGCTATGCGTACATGGTGTTCGGCTTGATGTTCCTGATCATCGGCGCTGTGTCCGCCTTCGTGACTTTTCTGGCTAACAAATCGCGAGCCTGGTTGATCGTTGCCCCTCTGATTCTTTGTGCTGGGCTTCCGCTTGCGCTGGTCGCGGCGTTTTGGATCGACATGGAAAAAGGGGACGTGCATCGCCGCCAGCTCGACGAGGAGATGCGCTCCGGAAGATATGACTTTGGCGATCAGCCGGCGCTTCTGGCCGTGGCTCAGGCAATTTCAGCGAATGATCAGGACGCGATCCGTGCGGCCGCGAAGGCCGTGCCGGATTTGCAAGCGCCCGGGCGGGATGGCAGAACATTGCTTTGCTGGGCCGTGAGGGAAACGTGGCAGCGTCCGCAAGTAGTCGAGTCGGTGAAGACGTTGTTGTCGCTCGGCGCCGATCCGAACTTCACCAACGGCCATCGGGATTCATTCGCAATGGGCAACGCCGTGCACGCGTCGGCGGACGTTCTCCGTGCGATGCTGGAAGCCGGTGGAAATCCGAACGCTCGCCATGAGTTCGGCTGGCCAATCATTCTCATGAACTGGTACCTGGGCTATTACCCAAATGATCAGCGGGCGCGGCTCGATCTGCTGTTGGATCGCGGCGCCGACATCAATTCTACGATGCCTGAAAGCGAATCGGAATCCGCCGGCTATACCCTGCTGCTCTATCGCACGGCGATGGGGCTTCGTGATAGCCGCGCCTACGCGGATGCGCTGCATCTGCTCGAACGCGGCGCGGATCCGAACCGCGTCGCCCCTGACGGAATGACGCTCGCTAAAATGCTGGCCCAGCATCGGGAACATTTCACGAAGGGCCGGGGAGCGCCGGCGGAGTTCGCGGCGCTTTGGGAGTGGGCCGAAGCGCATGGAATTCTCCGACAGTCGGAGTGAAGTGATACCTCTACGTCGATATTGCGAACGAGAACGAAAAGGGGGTCGCATCTAAGAAATCCGTTGCCTGGACGATGTGTAAAACATAGTATTACAGCATGACCAAGACGATCTCAAAGGTGGGCAATTCTCAAGGCATCATTTTTGACGCCGCCTTGATGGACCTGGCCCGCGTGAAAGTGGGCGATCAAGTCAATATAACGGTTGTGCCCGAAAGCGGCGCGATCGTGCTGATGCCGCTGCGGGGGGGACCGTCGAAAAAAGAAATCAGGGCT